>JBEIFD010000167.1:0-7464 GCA_040382535.1 Merismopediaceae cyanobacterium | reverse complement strand
TCTGCTATAAACGTTCCAGAACGCGCAGTACCATAACCAAGCCCATCTGCATACCAATTTCCACTTCCTGAAATATCAGATGCTGAACTAATATTCATGGTTAGAACAGCACGGGGAAAACGAGGGTCTCCTAAAGTAGATCTAAAAAGATTGTTAGCAACAGAAACTTGAACTTCACTTTGCAAACGTTGTGATAATAAAAAACCTGCTTGTTGAGATCTAGCGGGATCAGCCCACCAAGCAGGGCCATCAAGATAACCCCAAGTCGTTATTCCAGAAGGATCAGATGGATCTTCAGGAACTGTCGCAACGAAACTGGTTAACGAACGGGAGACAAAAATTTTTGTACCAGAACTGTTAGAGGTACAGGGGTTATAACCACCAGAAGATATGTCGATACAGCTTATTTCATAGTCGTTGTAACTGAATGAACCTGATCCCACCTGCTGACCTGAGTTATCGAGAAATTTCAAGCTGAAAGTGGTTGCGTTAGCAGAATTAACACCGCAAACAACTAAACTCAATAGGGTGACACTACCAGTTACGATTGATTTTTTGATGTTGTACATTATTTTCAGATAAAGCTAAGTTAATATTAATTTCAAGGGCGATCGCTTTTTATCATGTGGTAAAAGGCAATCGCGTTTTTACGAATTAGTTTTTAGTTTTTTGTTCAGAACTTGGCGGTTTTTTTACCGCAGATCCACCCGTTGGTGGTTTTCCAGGAGGTTTGTCGATTTTAGCTTGATAACCAAAGTCAACTCCTATCAATGGATAGCCTTTACCTCCTATCGAAACAGGTTTTTCCTCTTCTGCTGACATTACAAATCCTCTGTAAGATCCTTCCAGAATTCAATATAACGAATTTCTTCTGCTTTGATCAAAACACCAGCAGTTCCTGTCACTGGTTGCCAAGGATTATCTTCTGAAAGCTGATAAACATCTTCCAAATAAAGATCACGCTCCGATGACTCTGATGAAGCGGCAAAGGAATTTTTGCCAAAAAGCCCTGCAACTTGACTCCCATCTTTGAGAGTTACTAAAACCCATAAGGGTTCGTTAATTCGACTAAATTGATAATCCCAGGCGGAGGGAAACCCTGAGCCTAAGAAGGTTTTGAACCATAACCCTGCTGTTAATCCTAAAAAAACAGGGGTAATAAAAATAACAACAAAAAAAATAACAGCTAAAAAAACAGGATTTTCTGAAACAATTCTGTCTCTAAATAGCAGAAGATAAAAAAATATCCAAGGTGCATAATTTAAGCAACTGTAGGTAAGGAAACGTAACAAAAGTAAGGGGACTTGCTCAGATTTTTTATAGAAAAATCTAGATACGGTCAAATCCATCAAAAATCCAGGGACTAAAAAGCAAACCGTGTAAATAACCGCGTTAAAGGTGCTAAAGGTAAATCCAGTCAATGATTGGGCAAGAACGGGAAACAACATATCGTTTCATTCTATTTTGTTGATTTTTTCTATCGAGGTTTCAGTTATTCAGCATTTTTATCAAAACAAACCAGCACTTCCCTCTGAATAACAATAGCGCGAATAAGCAATAATACTTATCAATTCTATAATCAAAAATATCTTGACATTGGGATGCCTAACCCTTATATTGTCTGGCCTTAATTCTGAGCATTCAACAAAAAGAGATTCATCAGAGAAATTAATCAGACTGTCTTAAAATTGTAATCAAAAAATCTTTTGTAAGTAGGTTAACGGGTGTCATAAAGGATTCACCTGCGTGATAAGATGAATCTCGAAACATGAGATAAGTCGAATTGACAGTGCGCTTACAAGGCTTCTGGCAAACGAAAATTTATTAAAAATTCAGTCTCTCGATGGTCAGCGTGGGCCTCGCCTCGCCGCTTGCCGATAAAAAAGAGAACTCAAATTGCCAATTTTATGGAGGAATGACTCAATGGTACAAGCTAAATCAGCAGGCTTCAAGGCTGGTGTACAAGATTACCGCCTGACCTACTACACCCCCGATTACACCCCCAAGGATACCGATCTTTTGGCCTGTTTCCGTTTTTCTCCCCAACCTGGTGTTCCCCCCGAAGAAGCGGCGGCGGCGGTTGCGGCTGAGTCTTCCACTGGAACCTGGACAACGGTTTGGACAGACGGTTTGACCGATTTGGATCGTTATAAAGGTCGTTGTTATGACCTCGAAACCGTTCCTAACGAAGATAATCAATATTTTGCGTTTATTGCCTATCCTTTAGATTTATTTGAAGAAGGTTCTGTCACCAATATTTTAACTTCCTTAGTTGGTAACGTTTTTGGATTTAAAGCATTGCGTGCGTTGCGTTTAGAAGATATTCGCGTTCCCGTTGCTCTGATCAAAACTTTCCAAGGCCCTCCTCACGGTATTTCCGTTGAACGGGATAAATTAAATAAATATGGTCGTCCTTTATTGGGTTGTACGATTAAGCCTAAATTGGGTTTATCGGCTAAAAACTACGGTCGTGCAGTTTATGAAGTTCTTCGCGGTGGTTTAGATTTCACCAAAGATGACGAAAATATTAACTCTCAACCCTTCATGCGTTGGCGCGATCGCTTTTTGTTTGTTCAAGAAGCTATTGAAAAAGCCCAAGCAGAAACCAACGAAGTTAAAGGTCATTACCTGAACGTGACTGCGGCAACAGCAGAAGAAGCCATGGCCCGCGCTCAGTTTGCGGCTGACATCAAAACCCCCATCATCATGCACGATTTCTTGACAGGTGGTTTTACTGTTAATACTTCCTTGGCGAAGTTCTGTCGTGACAAGGGTTTGCTCTTGCACATTCACCGAGCCATGCACGCGGTTATTGACCGTCAAAAAAATCATGGTATCCACTTCCGCGTTTTAGCTAAGTGTTTACGTCTCTCTGGTGGTGATCACCTCCACTCTGGAACCGTTGTCGGTAAATTAGAAGGTGAACGCGGTATCACGATGGGTTTTGTTGACCTCATGCGTGAAGATTACGTTGAAGAAGACCGCGATCGCGGTATTTTCTTCACCCAAGATTACGCTTCCTTGCCTGGAACCATGCCCGTTGCGTCTGGTGGTATCCACGTATGGCATATGCCCGCCTTGGTTGAAATCTTCGGTGACGATTCCTGCTTACAGTTCGGTGGTGGAACCTTGGGCCATCCCTGGGGTAACGCACCTGGTGCAACTGCAAACCGTGTTGCTCTTGAAGCCTGTGTTCAAGCCCGTAATGAAGGTCGTAACCTGGCTCGTGAAGGTAACGACGTTATCCGCGAAGCTTGCCGTTGGTCTCCTGAATTGGCCGCTGCTTGTGAACTTTGGAAAGAAATCAAGTTCGAGTTTGAAGCAATGGACACCCTCTAGATTAGGAAATAGTTGATAGTGAATAGTAAATAGTAAACTGTTATAACCTTAAAAAGCGAATAACTAAATTCTATTTATCATTAATCACTATTAACTAATCACTATCAAGATTGGGGAGTGTTCATGCAGCCGAAACAAGTAGCCCAAGCCAGTGCGAAGGTACTGCAAAGTTACCTGACCTACCAAGCCGTCTGTACGATTCTCGATGAATTGTCAGAAACCAATTTACCCCAAAGTCTTTGGCTCAGAAATTATACAGCGAACCATAATATTCAAAATGGGGAAGCTTTTTTAGAAGAGCTAATGGCGGAAAATAAGGAAATGGTGTTACGCATTTTAACGGTACGGGAACATCTAGCGGAACAAGTGTTAGAGTTCCTACCCGAAATGGTACAGACAGGCATTAGTCAGGCCAACATTGAACATCGCAAGCATTTGCTAGAACGACTCACCCGATCGCCCCTAGAAGATCCCCGACCTCCTGAGACCACCGATTCAGAATTTGATCTGAATAATTCACCAGAAACGTAGTTTTTTATTTAACAGGTAAAGTAAACCATGAAAACCTTAGCTAAAGAGCATCATTACGAAACCCTTTCCTACTTACCCCCTTTAACTGATCAACAAATTGCTAAACAAATTCAATTTTTGTTGGATCAAGGTTACATTCCTGCGGTTGAGTTTGAACAAGATCCCAAGCCTTCCGACCACTATTGGACAATGTGGAAGTTGCCTTTATTTAGTGCCAGTACTCCCCAGGATGTTTTAGCTGAAGTGCGGGAATGTCGCTCTGAGTATGCTAATTCCTACATTCGGGTGATTGGTTTTGACAATATCAAACAGTGTCAGACCGTGAGCTTTATTGTTCACAAACCCAACCAGGCTCAAAGCCGTTACTAAGTTTTAAACTTTAAGTAAATTTACAAGATGACCCACTTCGGTGGGTTTTTTAATTCCTATATTTCTATGGATTTGGAAACTAAACCCCTACCAAATTTTAAGAATATTTTGACAAGTAAATTTAGTATTACATTCCATAAAAAGGTAACGCTTCTGACCAGATAGGGCGTATTCCTGCTTGCCAATCTTGATAGGCTAAATTTAATAAATCGGATACATTATCACCTAAATTATCAGGGGAAATAAAAACTTTTTGAGGGGGAGCAAAACAAGCCAATTTTTCTTGCCATTGTTCGGGGTCTAATAAACTGTCGGCTAAAATGGTGATTAATTTTCCTTGTTCTGAAATTTGATAAACCGCGCCATAAATTTGCTCTTTTGTAGCGGACATTTGTACGGGAATCAGTTGATTAATTCTCACTTGATCTCTGATTGACCAGGCAAAAATCGCTAAACTGGAGAAAGCAAAAACGGGAATTTTTAATTGTTGTCCGAGGGTGCGGGCGGTGACTAAACCAATACGGGTGCTGGTAAAACTACCTGGCCCCTTGGCGACGGCAATAAAGGCGATCGCGTCCCAGGTTTGGGGATAGATAAAATCAGAGAGATTCTGATGTAAAATATTCGATAATTCCCGACCTAAATCCCAAACTTGACTGCGAGTGTCGCTTTCAAAATTGCTGATAGCAAGACCCAGTTGGGAACTGCTGGTATGTAACGCAAGACCATATTTCATAATCAAAATTCGGTAACAGAAAAACTTGTAGAGACATCATCGACCGCTTGTTTGAGCAGTGGTAAACAGGGGGTTTCATAGTTGGCAATCGAAAAATCGTCAGAAAAAATATTCACATCCCCAAAATAGAGCGTAAAGGTACTTCCTTGATCGACCTGGCTTTCTAATTCGATCCGTCCTCCCATCATATGGGTTAGTCGTTGGGTGATCGATAGCCCTAAACCTGTACCGCCATATTTGCGAGTGCTTTGACCATCGTGTTGGGTAAAGGCTTCAAAAATTTTGGTCTGACTACTGGGCGCAATGCCAATTCCTGTGTCGGAGATCGCGATTTTGAGACCTGTTTTATTCATTGCCTGGGATTCGGAGGGATAAGCAGAGATATTTACGGCAACGTGTCCAACTTCTGTGAATTTTAGGGCATTACCGACAAGATTAAGTAAAATTTGACGCAGACGAATGCCATCCATTTCAATAAAAAGAGGGACATTTTCTTCAATCTTAAAAATTAATTCCAGTTGTTTTTCCTTGGCACTATAAATAAAAGTCTGTTGAACAGATTCGAGCAGTTCTTGGAGATTAACCTCTTCTGGTTGGATAATCATCTTGCCTGACTCGATACGAGAAAGATCTAAGACATCGTTGATTAAGCCGAGCAAATTTCTACCGCTTGAACTGATTGCTTCTAGGTATTCCTTACCTTCCCCATCCTCGACCAAATCTTCCAAAAGATAGCTAAATCCTAATACCGCATTGAGAGGAGTACGGATTTCATGACTCATATTCGCCAGAAATTCACTTTTTGCTTTATTGGCCATTTCTGCTTCTCGTTTGGCTAAAATCAGTTCTTGGTTGGTTTTTTCGAGTTCCTTGAGTCGCTGTTTTTCCTGTTCTAATAATTGGGATTGGGCGATCGCGATTCCCACCTGGGCGGCCACGGCTTCAATGAGTTCAATTTCATCTGCTGTCCAATAACGATAATCATCACACTGATGAAGGGCAATTAAACCATTCAGTTTACCTTGATAAAATGTACCGACTGCCAACAGAGATTTAAGTTGGATTTTTTGCAAAACAAAAGTTACATTTTGTAAAAGAGGATCTTGATACACATCTTCTACGGCGATCGCTTTTTCCTGGGAAGTTAATGCTTCTAAATGGGGATTATTTTCAATCGGCATCTCAAATAATAGAATCGAAGGGAAATCACCGTTTAAATATTCTGTCACAAAGGAAAAATTTGGGAAAGAAAAAGGATTAGGAGCGGTCGTCATCGTATGCAATAAACAACGATTTACCTGAAAGACCTTACCAATTTCTTCGACTGCCGTTTGAAAAATTTCATCATAATTCAGATTTTGACGAATCTTATCCGTTAATTTCTGTAATAATAGGGTCTTATTTAACTGATGCTTGAGAGCCTGTTCCGCCAAAAATTGATGAGTAACATTCTGGGCTGTTCCGTATAAACGACTGGGTTGCCCCTCTGCATTAAATTCCATTTGTCCAATTGCTTTAACATAACGAATTTCACCGTCAGGCATAGGATGCCGCAAAACGATTTCGTAGGATTCTCCCGTTGCGATCGCTTTTTCTATCGCTTGCTGTAATTTTTCTGCATCTTCAGGAAGATAAAGCTCTAAAATTTCTTCATAGCTAGGTTCACCCAAACTCGGATCACAATCCAAAATCTGATACATTTGTTGTGTCCAAGTAACTTTTTGGTTGAATAAATTATGTTCCCAATTCCCGATCTGGGCGACTTGCTGGGCATCAATCAGGAGAGCTTCTCTTTTTCGTAGGGCTTCTTCGACTTGTTTGCGAGCATTGATATCCCGATGAGTCCCCGACATTCGCACAGGCAGCCCCGCTTTGTCCCACTGAACAACCTTACCAAAATTAGAGATCCAGACATATTCCCCCGATTTAGCCAGGACTCGATAATCAAAATGGTAGGAAATAGTATAATCCTGAAGATGTTTCTGTAAAAGATCGACGACCCAAAAGCGATCATAGGGATGAATGAGTGCAAGCCAAGCTTCAACACTTTTCGGGGTTTCATTTTGCCCATAACCCAACATCTGTAACCAACGAGGACAGGTATAAACTTCTTCTGTGGTAATATTCCAATCCCAAAGCCCGTCCCCTGAACCTTCTAGGGCTAATTGCAAACGTTCCTGGCTTTCTCTAAGAGCCACTTCTGTGTATTGACGTTCTTGTAATTCAATGGTTCTTTGTTCCACTCGAAACATTAAATCTCGATGGGACTGTTTTAATTGTTCCAACGCGATCGCCTGTTCCATTGCCGATTCTACATGGCGAATTAAACTTTGTAGATATTCTATTTCTGAAATTGACCAGTTGCGGGAATATTTACAATCATGAATATCTAATCTTCCCCAAAGACTGTGATGAATATAAATAGGAATTTTGGCAAGGGTTTTAACCTGAAATGATGCCCAAAAAGCTCTTTTTTTTTCACTCAATTC
>JBEIFD010000166.1:0-7470 GCA_040382535.1 Merismopediaceae cyanobacterium | reverse complement strand
TTAAAACAACAGTCTGGGGAACAACGCCTTGATAATAATAACCAGGCTCATCAGGTTTATAGGAAGATTTTTGAGGAATAGAATCTACAATGATGGGAATAATGCTGGCGGCGCGGCCATAGAATTCTTGATAACGCGAAACAATAAAGGCGTATTCCTTGCAATCTCGACTATCATCCAGAAAATAGACGATAACGGCGGGAAGTTTGCGCTCAAAGGTTTCAGCGATGGTTAAACGGGGCGGAACCAAGGAACCATTCCCTGCATAAACCACAAAAATATTGCCGTCTAAGCGGTCATCATCTACCCCCGCCTGGGCAGGTGTTGCGCTTAATAGCCAGAAACCCAAGCAAATCGCCACGAAAAAGGTGATAAAAGCTTTAAAAGAGAATAATCGAGCAAAATTTAGGCGATTCAAATTCATTGTCAACTTCTGTAGGAATTTCGTTAAAATAATCAAAATTAAGAACGACTTAAGCACAAGGTTAATAAAAATCGGGTGACTCAAGAACACGCAAACCCCCAGTCAAAGACGCGATCAATTCCAACCCAAAGCCGATTGATCCATTGTCATTATGCTATTTTAGGGCTTCATCCGTCCGCTTCGGTCATCGAAATTCGACGGGCCTATCGGGAATTGAGCAAAACCTATCACCCCGATACCACTACTTTACCGTCTGAGGTGGCGACTCGGAAGTTTCAACGACTCAATGAAGCCTATGGCATTATTAGTAATCCCGAACGGCGATCGCTTTATGATCTACAAATTGGTTATTCACGTTGGAATGTGATCCAAGTTCCGACGGATTTACAGCAGTCTAATCAAAAAACTAATCAAAAAAACGAAATTTGGTCAAAATCAGCTTATTTAGACCCGAATGATCGCCCCTTATCCGCAGGAGAGATTTTTTCTCTTTGTCTTTTAGCCATCACCTTACTCGGTTGTTTAGGATTAGCCTTTTTAATCGCCTGGCTTAGAGGAGATTCAATGGCGATCGCGCCTAGTTTGGGTTTCTTGCAGATTTTGTTAATGTCCCAAATACCTTAAAATAACTTTAAAACAACGCTGACTTGAGTTCTCGACTGAATACTATGGATTTTCCCCCTGACAATACTCCCCTCTATAATCATCCCCTTTCAAGCATTGAAAATTGGCTTTTGGAGTTGGGTTGTCAACAGAATTTGCAAAATCGGCATTGTTGGTCGATTAAATACCCCGATTGGCAAGCAGAGCTGAGTTTTGATATAGAAGAGTTGACGGTTCATTATTTACCCACAGAATCGGGAGAAAATGAAGTCAAGCGGACTTTTAAGTATTCCCTAAGTCGTAGGGATTTGGAAGATGCCATTTTTGCTGGCCCCTAAGATTTTTTTGGGATTGGAGATTTAAACAAACTAGGTCTCTCTTGTTAAGTTTATTAATGCAAGTTTTATCTGAGAATTCATTGAGTTATATTGGACTTGAGCCTATACGGTTAGTTTTTATTTTGATAAAAATCTTCTCATAATTCATTTACAACAAATCAAACAATTCAAACATTTACAGTAAATTTCGGTTGTAATGGTTGAACGGTTTTTGATGGATTGGGAAACCAAAATCCTACGTGATATTAAGAATTTCCTGAAAAACGGATTGAATTTTATGATGCGATCGCAAATAAGAAGGAAAAGAATCATCAAGATCATTTTCAAAAACGGCTAAGCTGGGATAAATCTTTAACACCTGGGAACAAGGGGCTTAAGCCCCTTGCCTGTATGAACTTTCGATTATGAACAGCTTAATCAATCCTTAATTAATAATATTTTTATAAAATTATGACAGACATGATTGAATTTGAAGGACGAAAGTTTCTTCCCCTAGATTTCCTTCCCACGAGTACCTGGTTATGCCCCATTAATAATCAACATCCTATTCCGACTCTGACCCTAAAAAATGATGATATTTTCTTTATCACCGATACTTTAGGAAATATAGAACATACGGACTGTTCTGATAATAGTGTGATGAAAAGTATGGGCTTATTTTGTCGAGATACCCGCTATCTTAATCATCTAACCTTACTCATTGATAAACAAGCCCCAGTTTTACTGAGTAGTACGGCCCAAAAAGGTTTTTTTCTGTCTATCCTAGCGACAAATCCTAATTTAATAAATCTTGAATCAGGGGAAAAAATTGCGACGGAAACCATTAGTATTCAGCGTGAAATTGCTATTAAGGGCGGTTTATTTGAAGAAATAACGCTTCATAATTACAATAGTTTTTCGGTAAATTTTGCTTTAAGTGTCAGCTTTGGAGCGGACTTTTTAGATATTTTTGATGTGCGGGGATTTGCTAGGGAAGGTCGAGGAAATCTTTTACAATTTTCGGGTTACTATATTAATGAGTTGATTCATGCTGAAAATCTTCCAGAAATCATTCTGGCCTATCAAGGAAAAGATGGCATTATTTTAGAGTCTAGAATCCAGTTTCATTCCCTATTACCCGATGCGATTGAAGATTATACTGCCATTTGGAATGTCCAGATAGAAGCCCGACAACAGGTTACTTTAGGTTATAAAATTCAGTTTTATAATAATAATAAGCCTGCCTCTGTGGATAATATTCCGATTACGCTAATGCAGGCCAAAGGGGCGGAAATCCTAGAATCTGAAGATTGGATCGATAAAATTACCAAAATAGAAACCGATAATAAAGCGATTAATCAAATTATTCATCAGGCTGAACAGGATATTTATTTACTCCGACAAACGATTGATGGTCGTAAAGTGATCGCGGCTGGTGTACCTTGGTTTTCAACGTTATTTGGACGAGATTCCTTGATTGCGTCTTCCCAAACTTTGTTATTAGATCCTTCCATTGCGCGGGATACTCTTTATGTCCTCGCCCATTATCAAGGGAAAAACGATAATGATTGGCGAGAGGAAGAACCAGGCAAAATTATGCACGAAATTCGCTTTGGTGAAATGGCTCGTTGTCAGGAAATTCCCCATACTCCCTATTACGGAACCGTTGATGCTACGCCCCTTTGGTTGATGCTTTATGCCGAGTATTATGCTTGGACAGGGGACGAGGATACGCTCAATGAACTTTGGGATAATACTTTGGCTGCGATGGACTGGTGCGATCGCAATCTGAAAGAAACAGGCTATTTGCGTTATTTTTCCCGTTCCTATCGCGGATTAGGCAATCAGGGCTGGAAGGATTCCAGTAATTGTATTGTTAATGCCAAAGGTCAAATTGCGGAAGGAGCGATCGCCTTAGTCGAGGTTCAGGGGTATGTCTATGCGGCCAAAATTCGCCTAGCAGAAATCGCTAATCACAAAAAATCGTATGAACTTGCCGCTACCTGGCAACAATCCGCCAGAGAATTAAAAGCCCGCTTTAATCGTGATTTTTGGTTAGCTGATCAGGGATTTTGCGCCCTCGCCTTAGATGGCCAGGGAAAACCCGTTGATAGTATTACCTCAAATCCAGGTCATTGCCTCAGTTTGGGCATTTTAGACATCGAAAAAGCCTATAGCGTCGCTGATCGCCTCAAAGCTCGTGATATGTTTAGCGGTTGGGGAATTCGTACCCTCAGCAGTGATAATCTCGCCTATAATCCGATGGGTTATCACATTGGGTCAGTCTGGCCCCACGACAACGGCATAATTGCCCAAGGTTTACGCAGTCTTGGTTTTGTCGATCAGCCCCTAGAAATTGCCCAAGGTTTATTTGATATGACCATGACCCAACCCTATCAACGTCCTCCCGAATTATTCTGTGGTCACGAACGGATTGGCGATAATTTACCCATTCAATATCCTGTTGCCTGTTCTCCCCAGGCCTGGGCTAGTGGGACGATTTTTCAATTATTGACCATGATGCTGAATCTCGTTCCCGATTCCCAGGGGAATTACCTACGAGTCATTGATCCGACTCTGCTACCATCGATCAATCAGTTGTCCATTCAAAATTTACGGATTGGTAAAACCTATCTCAATCTCGAATTTGAGCGGTCTAATGGGACAGTTGCTTGTCGAGTCACGAAAAAACGCGGCAATTTACGAGTAGTCATCGAGGCTTAATGCTTTTTAGATAACCCTTAAAACTATTCGCGATCGCGTTTTTTTCTTCCGTAATAACGCGATCTCCTTTCAGAAAAGGTAACATTAACTCTAACGAAGTCTCATTTAAAACCCAAATCATATTCATCAATGAATCAAAAAAAATCCAAGAAAATTCAGATTCCTCGTAAAATTCTTTATGTGATTTTATTGATTATTTTTAGTTCTAGTAGCGTGGGTTTAGTTGCCGACTTGGACAGTCTTTTTATTGTTGAATTTTCCACATTAATGCTGATTTTAGGCGGTGGATTTACCTTAATTTACCTTAGTTTTCATCGCCAACCGCCTCGAATCCGATAATATTTAAACAATTCTTAAACATCATCAATAGAAGAAAAGGCAACTTTAAAAAATAACAATAAATCACTGAAAAAGTTTCCTGACGATTTAGATTCTTTTACTGGATTCTCAGATTCAGGAATGCTTGGTTCACTTAGGACAGGATTAACCAAAACAGAGTCGGTCATGGCAGGAGTGGATAATAAATTTGAGTTAAACATTATTTTATATTTCCTCGAATTGTAGATTTAATTAATCAAATAATCAAAAATGATCTTATCTTGAACTTTTTTCTAATACCGCCATTGTCCCCAAGATGATCAACTTTTCCCTCCGTCAAAACACTGGATTGGACGGACTTGGATCAATTATTGTTCTCCGTAAAAATACTTAAGTGGTTCCCGTAGCTCTACTATATTAATCCATTTTGTTTTCTATCCCCCAATCGGCGATCGCACTTTGGGACATGATCATCACTGTATTTAAAAACGATTGATCTAATTCAAAAGGCTTACTGGGGTTTGGTTTTATCGTCGGTAACAGGGTCTAAATTATTGATCGCCGCCGCCGAAGAAGGGGGAATCCCTTTAATCGCAATCAACGCTTCCATCACTTTTTTAACAATAGGAGCCGCAACGGTTCCACCGTAAGTATTGCCGCCCTGGGGTTCATCCACGACCGCTAGGACAACGTAACGAGGTTTTTCAACGGGTAAAATCGCAACAAAACTGGTAATTTTCGCTGTCGCCGAATACCCTCCCCTGGGGCCAGCTTTTTCGGCGGTTCCTGTTTTACCGCCAATGCGATAACCGTCAATGCGAGCGTTTTTGGCTGTTCCTTGGGTGACGACATTTTCCATCATCTGAACTACTCGATAGGCATCCTGGGGAGTGAAAATATTTTTCTCTGGATGGTTAGGCTTCCAGTGTAAGTTTCCGCCCGCATCAACTAATCCTTTGACAACATGGGGAGTTACCAATCGTCCTCCGTTAGCGAGGGCCGCGTTGAGTTGCAATAATTTAATAGGAGTGAGAGAAAGTCCTTGCCCAAAAGACGTGGTCGCAAGTTCAATGGGTTGACTGACAAATTCTTCGCGGGGCTTGAGGTAACTGGCGACTTCTCCTGGTAGATCAATTCCTGTTTTACTATCTAGACCAACCTCTTGTAAGCGCGTATAGTAATCGTCTGGCTTGAGGTGACGCATTAGCCCGACCATGCCGACGTTACTAGAGTATTGAATAATATGAGCAACATCAACGATTCCTCCCCCAGATTTGTCGGCATTAGAAATTGTCCAGGGGCCAACCCTGACTGATCCCCCATCGTTAACCGTTGTTTCGGGGGTAATAGCCTTGGCATTGAGGGCGATCGCAACATTAACGGGTTTGAGGGTCGAACCTGGCTCATAGAGATCACTAACTGACCAGTTTTTAAATAATTCAACCTTCGCTTGGGAATATTTGTTCGGATTAAAAGTCGGTTCATTGACCATAGCCAGCAGAGAACCATCCACTGAATCCATAATCATCACCGTTCCCCGTTTTGCTTTGAAGGCTTTTAATTGTTCTTTTAAAGACTCTCTCGCGGCCCGTTGTAAACGCATATCGAGGGTTAATTTTACTTGCCAATCATTAGACTGGAGCAAGTCTTGAGGCAAAAAAGCAGGCAGAATCGTTCCCTGTCCTGAGCGTCGGATATACAAACTAAGAGCATTACGTTCTAATAATTGTTGCTGACTTAATTCAATTCCCGCCTGACCCTGGTGATCATTATCAGCGTATCCCACGACCTCTGCCGCCATTTCTTCCTGGGGATAAAAACGCGCATATTGTTGTTCTAACTCTAATCCATCCAATTTAAGGTCATGGATTTTATTCGCCTGAGATTCACTCAAACGAGTCGCCAATTTGATGCCGCTTTTTTGCTTTTCAAATTTCTTCACTAAGCGCTCGGCTGTTTCATTCGACAGAATCAATGCTAATTTATCCGCAATCTCCGCTTGAGGTATTTTAAATAATTTGGGATGAACATATAAGGAATACATCAAGTTGTCCGTCGCCAATACATTGCCCAGGCTATCGATAATACTACGACGAGGAATGTAGGGTTTCAGATTTGTGGTTTGCTGAGAGCGAGCTTTTTTTTGTAAAGAAGCTCCTTGAATCACTTGCAACTGGTAGAGTTTATAGCCCAATCCCAAAATTCCTGCCACTAAAATCACCCAGACCGACAATAATCTCGTTTTCGGTAAAGGCGTTGATTGGAGTTTGCGATCGCGAGTCGATGGGGTCTTTTTCGTCTTAGCGGATGGGGGCTTCAACTGAGTGACCTTGGACTGACGGCTAGGGCGAGAGTTACTTGGGGGGGAGGGGGATTTAAAGTGGGAAGAAGCCATACTGGGGAACAACAACCGTTGTGCAATTATTCAGGGTGTTTAGTTATCCGAAATTTAAAAAATTGTAGAAAACTAAAATTTAGGGAGAATTTAGGGAAAATAGTTCCTTAATAGGCGATGGGTTCCGTACCAATCATCAGTTTAGAAGACGGATTATCTGAGGTTTTTTGGGTTATGGGGGCCATTGCCTTACTACTGGGTAGAAAAACATTGTAATTGGGATTGGGGCGAATTAAACCTGAATTCGGTTTTTCTGCTTGTTTGGCTAATTGATTTTTCAGCATTTCATTGGTTGAGACTAACTGACGTTCATGACTTTGGAGAGTCCGCAATTTTTTAAATTCCTGGCTCCAAGCAGTGGGTGTATAGACTGTCCAGCCGTACACCGCTAAAGCAATACCGACTAATCCAAAGGTCGCGATCGACGTAGCCTGCTGAAACCGAAGCAAAAACTGTAATCCTGTGGGCAAGGGCTGTTGGGCGAGATCAATCGGTTCAGCTTTAGGAGCTTGGGAACGGTTTCTCTGAGAGGCTGAACGCGGGTTGTTTTTGCGGGGATTACGGGATTGGGACGGTAAAGAGCGGGGAAATTCTTTTGGCAGAGCAGTCATGGTTTTGTTAATCGTTCAAAAAATAGGGGTGAAAATAGCAGAATAAATTCGGTCGTTAAAAACCATCATGTCTAATGA
>JBEIFD010000165.1:0-7540 GCA_040382535.1 Merismopediaceae cyanobacterium | reverse complement strand
GACACAATCGTTGGTGGCACTGCTAACGATACCCTCAAAGGTGGTGAAGGTAGCGATACTTATCTCGTAGCTGGCAATCTTGATGGCTTTGATCGCTATCAAGATACGGGTTCAACAACAGATACAGACAAGATTGTCGCCACTGTTGCTGGTCGAATTGGTTTACAAAATGGGTTCGGACTAAGCAGTGGAATAGAGGAGATTGTGGGAGTCATTGGTAGTTATATTGCTGGTGATAACAGTGATGATACTCTTGATTTCAGTACGACAAAACTAACTAATATTGATCGCATTGAAGGTGGTGGTGGTTACGATAACATCACAGGCTCTACTGCAAACGACACAATCGTTGGTGGCACTGCTAACGATACCCTCAAAGGTGGTGAAGGTAGTGATACTTATCTCGTAGCTGGCAATCTTGATGGCTTTGATCGCTATCAAGATACGGGTTCAACAACAGATACAGACAAGATTGTCGCCACTGTTGCTGGTCGAATTGGTTTACAAAATGGCTTTGGACTAAGTAGTGGAATAGAGGAGATTGTTGGGGTTTCTGGTAGCTATGTTGCTGGGGATAACAGTGATGATACTCTTGATTTTAGTAAGATAACCCTAACCAACATTCCGACTGTCAACGCTAGTGGTGGTTATGACACAGTTCGGACGGCTCTTACATCGGCTGACACGAACGGAATGCTCTATGACGGCGGTAGCGCAACCGACAAACTACAAATCACACTGACCCTTGCACAGTCACAAAATTTAGCCATCTTAAACCAGATTGGAGCTTACCTGACCTACATCGCAACTCCTGCAAATGTAGGTATTAGCTACGATTTAAGCACTCTCGGCTACAAGGCAGTAAACTTCGAGAGCGCAGAGGCAGTTGTTCAGATCGGTACGTTCCAAGGTGCTTTCGATAAGGTCATCATCGGGACGGGTGGTAATGACACGATTACACCTACATTTGTATCAAGCGGTGTCACGGGTAATCCTCCACCTAGTAACGCCCGCGACCTCATTCTTGGCAACAATTACAACGACACTATTGATGGCGGGGGGGGAATGACATCCTCATTGGTGGCCACGGGAACGATAGTCTGAAGGGTAGTGCTGGCAATGACATCTTCCTTTACGATGACACAAACAACGGTTTGGACATAGTTGATGGTGGCGATGGCAGCGATCGCATCGTTGCAGTAAACTCTAATACAATTATTGGTCTGGCAAGTGGCTTCAACAACGGAGTAGAGGTCATTGATGCTACTGGATTAAGTGGTGTCAAAGTTCAGGGTAATGGCGGTGACGATACGCTCAACTTCTCAAACGTTGAGTTCAAAGGAACTTTCGAGATTGACGGTGGCAATTATAACGACACTATTATCACCTCAAACGTAAGTGCTGGTCGCTATCGTGGTAGTCATGGCAATGACAAGTTCTACTTGGGCAGCCAAAACACAACCTTGCTCTATACGGGCAACAATAACGGGCTTGATACCTTTATTGGTAATGTCATTGATGACAGTTTTATCCATATCATTAAGGCAGAAAATCCTGCAACAGTTATCGGTCTGGCTAACGGATTTGATAACGGTGTAGATGTCATTGATGCTACTGACTTGACTGGTGTCAAAGTTCAGGGTAATGGTGGTGACGATACGCTCAACTTTAAGAACGTTGAGTTCAAAGGAACTTTCGAGATTGACGGTGGAAATTATAACGACACTATTACCACCTCAGACGTAAGTGCTGGTCGCTATCGTGGTAGTCATGGCAATGACACATTCAAATTATTGGGTAGCCAAAACACCACCTTGCTCTACATGGGCAACAACAACGGGCTTGATACCTTTACTGGTAATGTCATTGACGACAGTTTTATCCATACCATTAAGGCAGAAGCTAATAGCACCGTAATTGGTCTGGCTCCTGGTTTCAACAATGGTGTAGATGTCATTGATGCTACTGACTTAACTGGTGTCAAAGTTCAGGGTAATGGTGGTGACGATACACTCGATTTCTCTGGTGTCCTGTTTATCGGTAATGTCTTGATTGACGGTGGTAACTACAATGACGTGATCACGGGATCTAGTGGTAATGACTCCATCGTTGGTGGTCACGGTGATGACACGCTAATCGGTGGTGCGGGTAGTGACATATTGACTGGCGGTATCGGCAATGATCGTTTTGTTTTCGGTTCTACGCTCAATGATAGCGTTGCCGATACTGATACAATCATCGACTTTAAAGTCAGCGGCATCGATAAGATCGAAATCGGAATTAGTGGAGGCAGTTTTGCCAACAACATCATCAGCCTTGGTAGCAACCTCTATGCCATCGACTGGAACGGCATCGGTAATCCTCAAGATAAAATCCAGAGCAATGTTGCACTGGGTGAAGGTGACTTTCTCTTTGCTTAATCCTAATTTCACGATCGCAGGTTGTTAGAACGAGTTAACTCATCAGTAAAATAGCGGCAGGCCTTCCTGTCGCTTTTTTTGTATCAGAAATCGAACAAAAAGAATAAGCAAATTTTACTTTTGTCGAAAAATCTTTCCCACACAACTAAAATCCTCTAAATCGACGGGCAGAACAAATTGAATTTTATTTAATGGGAGAAGGTTTTGCCTGAGAAACCCAAGACCGAGAACGAGATAAGGAAAAAGCCGAAGTAACGTGGGAAAAAAGTCTGAGCTATATTCGTAATCCTGAGTTTAAATAAGGAGACCTGTCCGAAATATAATCTCAAGCCTAAAATGCTTACACAATAAGTAACTCAAGGAATACAATTCGTTTTTAATGTTTCATTCTTTTTCCTCAGAATTGAATTAGGAACGAAAATAAAAGGTTTCAGGCACTTGGGAGTATTTCCAGAAAAAGCTGTAAAGGCTTACTGTGATTAGGTTGTGAATTTTCGGACAAGTCTAGTGTTGTTTGGATTAAATTAATATTGCGCTTAGAGTTTACGAAGTTATAGATCATTGGTTACGGAGGTGCGATCGCATTCAAATAAACAAAAAACGCGATCGCCTCTAAAATTTATCGTCAACACCACAATAACTATTTTTAGCTAATAAAGCTGTACCATAGGCCGCTTCTGTGTAACTAGACGAACAAACAGGAACCCCTAAATAGCGTTCTCGAATTATTTGCCAAATCAGATTTTTTGCACCACCACCAGCCGTATAAACCTGAATTAAAGGAGTCGCCCCTAAAGCTTGTAACTTCTGATAACCCAACGCTTCAATGCGGGCAATTCCCTCTAATAAACCCTGTAAAAAATCAACAGGATTTTCAGGACGAGGATCTAATTGGGGTAATAAATTGGGATCATTAATCGGAAAGCGATCGCCTGGTGTGAGAAGAGGATAATAATTTAATTTACTAATACTTTGGGGATTAATTTGTGCGCTATATTGAATTAATTCTTGCTCACTAAAAAAGTGTTTTAATACATTTCCCCCTGTATTAGAAGCCCCTCCCGTTAACCATAAATCCCCCAAACGATGACTATAAATTCCTGATGCTAAATCTTCAATGGGTGTTGTACTTAATAACTTTAAAACCAAGGTTGACCCCAAAGAGGTCACCGCTTCCCCAGGTTCTTTTGTCTTACTCGCTAAAAATGCTGCAATACTATCCGTTGTTCCCGTACAAACCAGACAATTGGGGTTTAAATCGAATTGTTGTGCGATCGCCGTTTCAACTTTTCCAATAATTTTACCAGGAGAAAAAACCTTGGGTAATAAGTCAAAAAAATCCTGATTAACTAACCAAGAGGGATAGGATAAATTCACAACATCATAACCTAGTTTTAGGGCATTATGATAATCACTGATACCTAATTTTCCGTGTAACAAAAAAGCTAACCAATCCGCTTGATGTAAAAAATAAACTGCTTGCTTAAAATAGGATTGCTCAGACCACCAAAGTAATTTTGCCAGACTAGAACTCGCACTCAAGGTCAAATGATTAGGCGGAACAAATTGACTTAACTTTGTTTTCACATCTTTTCCTCTTCCATCATGATATAAAATCGGTTCAGTGATAGGATTCCCTCGCTCATCACAGAGTAAGACCGTTGAAGAGGTTCCGTTAATCGCGATCGCCTGAATTGATTGGGTGACATCCTGGGGAATATTAGCGAATAGTTCAAATAAAGATTGTTTCCAGATTTCAATCCAGTTTGAAGAAGAGGATTCAGCAAAATTTATCGCAGTTTCTAAGTGAATATTTTCCTCTAAATCAATCACAATGGCACGACAACCCGATGTTCCGAAATCAATTCCTAAAAATGTTTTCATCTTGATAAATTAGCTAAAAATATCCAGTTTAACCTGAAGGAGAGCTTAAATAAAATTATTCTGGTGCGAGGATAAGACCACGATAGACTTGCTCGATCGCAAAGCTAAAATTAATACTTTTTAATGCAATGATATCTCCTTCTTTATAGTTAATGATAACCCATTCACCATTATTTTTTTGATGATATAAGTCCATTTCGATACTGGTAGAGCTAACTAATAAATAATCTTTTAAAACGGGATTATTGCGATACATTCTAAATTTTGCACCGCGATCATAAGCTTCAGTACTGGCAGATAAAAATTCGATAATTAAGCAAGGGTAAGTAAAATAATTAGGAGTATTTTTGTCACGATCATCGCAGGTTACACTGACATCTGGGTAGGTGTAGTTATTTGTTTTAAGGATATTGATTTTGATATCTGAGTTACCAATAATACAGCCGCTATTTTCTAAATGAGTATCAAACATAGTGATAAACTTAATCGCAATGCGACCATGATTGACACTGCCCCCGCTCATTGCATAAAGTTCGCCGTCAATATATTCATGTTTTTCTAGCTGTTTTTCTTCCCAGATAAAATATTCTTCAGGGGTAAGCTGAGGAAAGTTTACTTTGCTTGCGACCATAGGGGAAAATAGTCCTGTGAAACGTGTTTAAAGATTAACTAACAAAGGCGATCGCCTTGAAATCAAATTTTCCTGTACTACCTTCAAAGGATATAATGAAATCTTAAATTTTTGGTCATATCGCCTACACTCATCAAAAGGAAACAGAGAATGGAGATTCAAAGCCTCAAGGGAAGAGATATTCTTGCGATCGCAGATTTTAGTGTGGAAGAACTCCAGGCTGTCCTGAATCTTGCGGCCCAACTTAAAAGTGGCGAAAAAAAGCCGCAATGTCAGAAAATACTAGGATTATTATTCTATAAAGCCTCCACTCGTACCCGTGTTTCCTTTAGTGCGGCGATGTACCAATTGGGCGGTCAGGTTTTAGACCTCAATCCCAGCGTCACCCAGGTGGGTAGAGGAGAACCCATTACGGATACAGCGCGAGTATTAGACCGTTATTTAGATATTTTGGCTGTTCGTACCTTTAAACAAGAGGATTTACAGACCTTTGCCGATTATGCTCAAATTCCCATTATTAATGCCCTGAGCGATTTAGAACATCCCTGTCAGATTTTAGCCGATTTACAAACTATTCACGAGAATTTTCAGCAACTTTCGGGGATTACCATCACCTATCTCGGAGACGGCAATAATGTTGCTCATTCCTTGATTTTAGGCGGCGCGATGATGGGAATGAAGGTTCGAGTGGCAACCCCCAAAGATTATCAACCCGATCCCGCGATTATTGCCCAAGCCCAGGCGATCGCCGCCGAAGGAGCCGAAATTATCCTCACCGATAATCCCGTTGAAGCAGTCGAAGGTGCCCAGGTTCTCTATACCGATGTTTGGGCCAGTATGGGACAAGAAGATTTGGCCGATGCTCGTATTCCTATTTTTCAACCCTATCAAGTGAATGAAAAGCTGTTGAGTTATGCCGATCCCGATGCCATTGTTCTCCATTGTCTGCCCGCCCATCGAGGAGAAGAGATCACCAATGAGGCGATCGAGGGGAAACATTCACGGGTTTGGGATCAGGCAGAAAATCGGATGCACGCCCAAAAAGCTTTATTAGTGAGTCTTTTAGGGCTTTAACTGAAAAATGATAGACGAAATAAACGCGATCGCCTATCAACAGCATTGTCACTGGATGAAACGAGCCTTGGCCCTGGCCGAAGTTGCAGGGGAGTCGGGAGAAGTTCCCGTTGGGGCGGTCATTGTTGATCGCAACGGTCAAATAATTGCAGAAAGCAGTAATCGCAAGGAACGGTCAAATGATCCCACAGCCCATGCCGAGATTTTGGCTATTCGAGCGGCTAGTCAATATTTAAAAAACTGGCATCTAGGGGATTTAACGCTTTATGTCACCCTCGAACCCTGCATCATGTGTACGGGGGCAATGATTCAATCCCGCTTAGGTTTATTGGTTTATGGAGTGGACGATCCCAAAAGTGGAACGATTCGCACGGTTTTTAATTTGCCCGATAGTCCTGCTTCTAATCATCGTTTAAAGGTCATTTCGGGGATTTTAGAAAAGCCTTGTCGAGAACAATTACAGGCTTGGTTTATGAAGAAAAGAAGGGAAAAATAGTGATTTTATGGGTTTTGATTGACAGGCGATCGCATTTTTATTTTCAAGATAAAGCACTGTCCTGAAACTGTGGAATGAGTAAGAATAGATAAATGTAAAGCTCAAAAAAGAGTGGTTAGAACCCTTTGGTATTACTCAATATTATACAGATGGATGAGGGGCATACGAACGACAATAGAAGTTCGCATTGCATAGTGTGAGTAAGTGTAATAACCAAAAAATCGAACGAAAGTACTTGACATTGAGGACTCGAATAAAACGATTAGCTAGAAAAACGATTTGTTTCTCCAAATCTATTGTGATGCACGATATTGTCCTTGGATTATTTATCAATCGCTTTGAATTTGGGTGTCTCATTTAGACTCGTTTCCACAGGTTCAGAACAGTAGCAGCCTTTGACATTGGCAGTGCGTTATTACAAAAACTGAATCGTGATACCCAAAAATTTGCGATCAAATGTAGTGAAGTTACGGTAAATGGTAAGGAGATCGCGGTTTATAAAGATCCCATTACTGACCAAGGTAAAACCAGTAAAAAAGGACGGTTAGCCCTGACTAAAACAAAAAAAGGTTACGAAACGGTTTCTTCTTCTGGCGATGATCAACTGGTCTGTGTTTATGAAAATGGGAAGATTCAGCAAAAGCAATCCTTGGAAGAAATTCGCCGACGAGCCTGGTCATTTGCAGTGTGATCCACAAATAGGCGAAACTACTCTAGAGAGATTTATTCTTGCTCTCAAACTCACTTGCATTGATAACATTTATGAAAAGAGGTTTTTAATCTATGGCTTTTAAAGATGATGATGGACGGTTAAATAATTTTGCCAGGGAACCGAAGGTCTATCAGGCTCAACCCCTGACAGAACAGGAAAAACGCAATTATATTATTCTAACGGCAATACCTTTGCCAAAATAAAAGCCTGCAAAAATTTTGGCAAAACTCGCAAAATCCCCCACACATAGATGTTTGACTTGAAAAGTAACACTAAGTCTCAAACCCTTATAGTACAAAGGATACATTAAAAAAAACCTTTCG
>JBEIFD010000164.1:0-7566 GCA_040382535.1 Merismopediaceae cyanobacterium | reverse complement strand
TGACGGTTATTACCAGTTTGCGGTCTCAGAATCGCAATGTTCTAGAATTTATGACTGACGCGGTTAGAGCTAATCGTAAAGGAACCACTCCTCCTTCTTTGTTACCTCAGTAGCTGTTACACTTCCTCTGAACGATTACATATAATCTAGTTGCGGGTGTTCATGATTATGCTTCACTTTATCGCTTTTTTACCCATCTAATCTTCCTGACCTAACGCCATCATTAAAGCTTTTTGACTAACCGTTTGATAAATTTGTTGGAGAGATTGTTTAATTTCTTGGGCTTCCTCGTAGGGCAAAGGTAAGGTTCCTAAAAGTTCTAAAATATCTTTTTGATTAGTCGGGGGTGTAATAATAACCAATGAAGAATCTAGCGGTTGATCATACTGCCAAAATTTTTCAATTTGAGTGAATATTTCGTCTTTTGATGGTTTTGATTTTTTGCTGGTTTTAGTTGATTGATTCGTTTCTTCTAAAAAAACTGAATCTGACGCGATCGCCCTGCTCCTGTCTTCAATATTTTTAGTTTTTTCAATAGATAATGAAGTGCTTTGAGTGCGGAGTTGACGAAGTTCCGCTAAAATTTGGGATTTAGTACGACCGCGTAATTGAAAAATCACAAAGGGATCTTCACTAAAGCGATCGGCTAATTGATAATAAATTGCCCCAATGTGTTTACAGGGATTTGCCTTGTCTGGACAACTGCAGTTAGAACGAATATCAGACAAATTAAAAGGAAATAAATTCAAACCATTTTTAATAAAGACTTTTTCGATACTTTCAGGCATTTGTCCCGCCAAAAGTTGGGCAGAATAAATCGCTTTTTCGGCTAAAGTTGTAACCACATAATGCCAATCCTCATCGTTAAAAGGATCAAGTTTTAAGGAAACTTGATAAGGTTCTACTTCACTGCCCTGGACGGTGGCTAAAACTTGGGAATTCTCAAATTCAATACTTAGAACGTGACCTTCTCTGGCATAGCTTCTGGCCCTTTCTAAACGTTTTTTAAACCGATAAGAATCTAATAATTCTAACCAACGTTCTACCCACCATTGTCGATTTTCAACCTGATAGTTTGTCATAATCAGTAATTAGAAAAAATTAACCTTAATTATTGTCAACATTTCCCGCAAATTCATCAAAGGGCGATCGCTGTTTGGGGTCAACGGGCCAATCTTCATTTTCTCCACCAATAATCAAGAGTCTGATAGGGACAAACTCCTTATCCAATTGGGTTAGAGCATTAATGAGAATATCGATCGCAATCAAATCACTCGTCCCCAAATCAAACCAACAGCGACCCCAAACGCCTTCGTACTGAAAATCTGCCATATTGTGCATCGGAGCCATCATCACTTCGGTAGCGAGGGAACTGTCATAGTTCATATAACTAATATCAATGCCTGCATCCTGCACCTGAAGATTTTCGGCATTAAAAGCACTCAATTTGCCGAGATAAAACCAAGAATCAAAGACTTCTTCAATATATTGCTGCTCCATTGGCGACGGCACAGATTCAAACTCTAGCCATATCCAGAGATCAAAGGGATTAAATTCTCGAAATTGAACTTCCATAAATTAAATTACTGATTTAAAGTTTAAGTTTAATATACAATGGGCGATTCTCAACAAAGCCAGACTCAACCTTGATTTTCAATTTGGTTAAGCATATCTGAAATAGTATTCTTATTATTGTACAATTCATTAACACCCATAAATATTTATTTATGACTATTGATAGGCATTATGAGAAATTACGACATTTTTAGTCTTTTGCTCCTGTAAATTTATGTCCAAATCCTAGTAAACTAAAAGAAACCAGAAAAATTTAGTCATCCATAAAGCTTAATATCCTAAACTAAAACGTCCCCAAAATAATAGCTTGCAATTAAAGTTCACTCACTCCTTAAAATAAAAATACAAACGATGAATCCAGAAGCCCTTCATCAACTCTTAGAAGCCGTCGCCCAGGGAAATATTAGCCCAAATTCTGCCTTAAATCAACTCAAACATTTTAGTTTTGAATCCCTAGAGTCCTTTGCCAAAATTGATCATCATCGCCACCTCAGAACAGGCTTTCCTGAAGTCATTTGGGGGCCAGGCAAAACCCCAGAACAAATTGCCCAAATCATGACTGCAATGGCTCAAAAAAATGCTGTCGTCATGGCCACTCGCATAGAACCAGAAGTCGCCGAACAACTAGCCCTAGCCATTCCCTACCTAACTTACTATCCCGTCGCCCGTATTTGTTCGTTAATTACCAGCGAATTAACCGTCAAATTTAGCGGAACCATCAGCATCTTGACCGCAGGAACCGCCGATCTCCCCGTCGCCGAAGAAGCCGCCATTACCGCCACCCTGTCTGGTTTTGCTGTCAAACGATTATGGGATGTCGGGGTCGCAGGCATTCATCGTTTATTGAGTAATCGAGACATCATCACCGAAGCCGATGTTCTAATCGTCGTCGCAGGCATGGAAGGAGCCTTGCCTAGTGTGGTAGCAGGTTTAGCCGATTGTCCCGTCATTGGCGTTCCGACCAGTGTGGGCTATGGTGCAAGCTTTGGCGGCGTGGCTCCTTTGTTGACGATGTTAAATTCCTGTGCCGTTGGGGTGGGAGTGGTCAATATTGACAATGGTTTTGGGGCGGCGATGTTGGCGGGACAAATTTTACGGACGGCTCAGAAGTTGAAAAAATCTGAGAATGGGCTTGAATAATCTTTTTGATGAATCTTTAAAAAAGAGCTTTTTTATGAAAAAATAATGTTTTTTTGCCGATTATTAAGATTTACC
Organism: Merismopediaceae cyanobacterium; assembly: GCA_040382535.1. Classification (GTDB taxonomy): domain Bacteria; phylum Cyanobacteriota; class Cyanobacteriia; order Cyanobacteriales; family Microcystaceae; genus Snowella. The sequence goes on along the minus strand of JBEIFD010000164.1, from coordinate 4,776 downwards.
AAAATTTTGGCTGATAAAATTTTACTCTTTTTGAGGAGATCAAATTTCAGATATGATGGAAACGATAAATTAACAGGAGATTACCCCACGATGGTTTTTGAAGAAGAGTATGAAGATGTTTTGAAAAATATTGAAACTATTATTATTGGTTTTTATAAACAAAATTCTGAGCTAATTGACTCCGAAGTTGATGCGGCTCTCGATTGGTTAATTAAATATTATCGTTCAGTTTCCCAGGGCAGAAGTGGTGGATATTCTACTCTCAAAGGAATATCAGCAGAACTGGCAGAAAATCTACAAGCCATTTGTGAAGTTCTCTTAGGTCAGTCATCTTTGAAAGAAAATGAAAAATTAACTGCGTTCAAAAAATTAAAGATAAGAACTGTAAACTCTACCGAAATTACTGACTGCCTCAAGCGGCTTAAATCCTCAGTAAAATTTTGGACAAAACGGAAGGGGAGACAGGGTTATTTGAATTATGTGAAGTCATTTATCCGTTAAATTATTAGCCTCAATTTCTTGAATCATGTCTCGCATTTTTATTTGGTATCGTAATGATCTTCGTCTCCATGACCATGAACCCCTACACCAAGCCCTAGCCGAACAAGCCCAAATTATTCCTGTTTACTGCTGGGATTCCCGATTAGAAGGGACAACTTCCTACGGATTCCCTAAAACGGGCAGATTTCGTGCAAAATTTTTAGCTGAAACTTTACTCAATTTACGCACCAATTTGCAAAATGTCGGTAGTGATTTGATTTTACGCCAGGGCAAGACAGAAGACGTTTTACCGCAACTGGCAAAGGAATTAAAGATTGATCGCATTTATTACCACGCAGAAGTCACCTCAGAAGAATTAGCTATTGAAAAATCCCTAAAAAATGCCCTCATTCCCCTAAACATTTCCTTAACTTCCTTCTGGGGTCATACCCTCTTTCACCCCGATGATTTACCGTTTACCCTTCATCAAATTCCCGAACTCTTTACCCACTTCCGTAAATTAATTGAAAAACAAACCCGTTCTCGGCCAATTTTTCCGACCCCGATCCAACTGCCCGCTCTTCCCCCCATTCCGATGGGAGACTTACCGATTTTGTTAAGTCAGGCTCTCCATACCCAAAGCAGCGATCGCGGCGGCGGATTAACCTTTATCGGGGGAGAAAATCGGGGAATAGAGCGTTTAACGGATTATTTTTGGCGAAAAGATTGCCTCAAAAACTATAAACAAACCCGCAATGGGATGCTGGGAGCAGATTATTCCTCTAAGTTTTCGCCTTGGTTAGCTTTGGGTTGTTTATCACCTCGTTATATTTACATCCAAGTTAAATCCTACGAACAGGAAAGAATCGCTAATGATTCGACCTATTGGTTGATTTTTGAGCTACTTTGGCGGGATTATTTTCGATTTATTGCGGCTAAACACGGCGATCGCCTTTTTCGTCCATCAGGGCTACGGGGCATTAACATTCCTTGGCAAGAAAATTGGGATCACTTTCAACGGTGGCAGGAAGGGTTAACAGGCTATCCCTTGGTGGATGCCAATATGCGAGAATTAGCGGCTACGGGGTTTATGTCCAATCGCGGTCGGCAAAATGTGGCCAGCTTTTTAACGAAAAATTTGGGACTGTCTTGGCAGATGGGGGCTGAGTGGTTTGAATCTTGCTTGTTGGATTATGATGTCTGTAGCAATTGGGGAAATTGGAACTATACCGCAGGAATTGGCAACGATGCGCGAGAATTTCGTTATTTTAATATCACCAAACAGTCGCGGGACTATGATCCCCAGGGAGATTATTTACGACATTGGTTGCCCGAATTAGCCCGATTACCAGGGGATAAAATTCATGTACCTAGTGCCTTATCCCAACAGGAACAAAAAGAATTTGGCCTCAAAGTGGGAGAGGATTATCCCCGTCCCATTGTTGATTTTTTTGAATCGGTTAATTTTAATAAAAGTATCTATCAAACCGCCCTTAATTTAGCTTCCCGTTAATATTTTTGGGCAAAAATAATTGACTTAAATTTTAAATACTTGCTCAAGGTAAAATCTACATATTAGGAATTGTAACTTTAGGCGATCGCGTTCAATCTCGATTAAACTATTTTTCATACACAAACAGGAAAAAATGATCATGGCTTCCCCGACTATTGCTCCCTTTGGTTCTTGGAAATCTCCTATTACTGCTGATGCTATTCTGGCAGGGAGTATTGGCTTAGGGGCCGTTGCTATCGATGGCGATGATCTCTATTGGTCAGAATCCAGACCTACTGAAAAGGGGCGTAATGTCTTAGTTAAACGAGATCGCAATGGCACAACGGTCGATCTAACCCCTACGACCTTTAATGTGCGGACTCGTGTTCATGAATACGGCGGTGGATCTTTTTTAATTGAAAAAGGAACGACCTATTTTGTCAATTTTAGAGACCAACGAATTTATACTCAATCTTTGAATTCAGACCCTAAAGCCTTAACCCCAGAAAGCCAAAAACGATACGCAGATTTTATTTTAGATTCCGCTAGAAATCGATTAATTACGGTGTGCGAAGATCATGGTACTGATTCCCCAGAACCTGATAATTTTTTAGCGAGTATTGACTTAGAAACAGGAGAAATTAAAACCTTAGTTTCAGGAAATGATTTTTATTCTTCTCCTCGTCTGAGTCCTAATCAATCCCAACTGAGTTGGATTACCTGGGAGCATCCTAATCTACCCTGGGATAGTACCCAATTATGGTTAGCCGATATTAATTCAACGGGAGAGTTAGAAAATATTCATTGTATCGCGGGTCAATCCCAAATTGAGTCGATTTCTGAACCGAAATGGTCGCCCAATGGGATGCTTTATTTTTCTAGCGATCGCAATAACTGGTGGAATTTATATCGTTATCATCAGGGAAACATTGAATCAATTTATCCAATGGATGCTGAATTTGCCTATCCCCATTGGGTCTTTAGATTATCCACCTATACCTTTGTGAATGCCGAAAAAATCATTTGCACTTATACCCAAAATGGTCGTTGGTATCTAGCTGAAATTGATTTAAAGAACCAAAAATTAATCCCCATTGAAACCCCTTTTACTAATATCACTTCTTTGGTTAGTAACGGTAAAATTGCCCTCTTTATTGGCAGTTCTCCCACTGCATCTTCTGTCGTTATTTCCCTCGATTTACAAACCAAAGATTGGACAGTTCTCAAGCAATCTAGCGAATTAAATCTTGATACTCATTATCTTTCCATCCCAGAAGCCATTGATTTTCCTACCGAAAACGGTTTAACTGCCCATGCCTGGTATTATCCCCCCCAAAATCCTGATTATCAAGCTCCTGAAACCGATTTACCGCCTTTATTAGTGAAAAGTCATGGCGGGCCAACGGCGGCGGCGGGCAATTTCCTCAGTTTAAAAATTCAGTATTGGACGAGTCGGGGTTTTGCCTATCTGGATGTCAATTACGGCGGCAGTACGGGCTATGGTCGGGCCTATCGTCAACGCTTGGATCATCAATGGGGCATTGTGGATGTGGATGATTGCGTCAACGGAGCGAAATTTTTAGTCGAACAAGGCAAAGCTGACCCGAATAAGTTAGCAATTTCAGGCGGAAGTGCGGGAGGTTATACCACCTTAGCGGCCTTAACCTTTCGTCAGACCTTCAAAGCAGGAGCCAGTCATTATGGAGTGAGTGATTTAGAAGCCCTAGCGACCGATACCCACAAATTTGAAGCCCGCTACCTCGATCGCCTGATTGGCCCCTACCCTGAAGATCAAGCAACTTATAAAACGCGATCGCCGATTAATTTTACTAATCAACTAGCCTGTCCCGTCGTCTTTTTTCAAGGATTAGAAGATAAAGTTGTTCCGCCCAATCAAGCGGAAATGATGGTAGAAGCTCTAAAACAAAAGGGTTTACCCGTTGCCTATGTGCCGTTCCCCGAAGAACAACACGGATTTCGCATCGCGGCCAATATTAAACGAGCCTTAGAAGGAGAATTGTATTTCTATTCCCAGATTTTTGGATTTTCCCTCGCCGATGAAGTTGAACCGTTAGAAATTTTGAATTTATAGTTCAACCGTCACCATTGCGATCGCCGATTTCGGAGCTTGTGTTGGGTTTCGCGATACTCAATCCAACTTACAAAATCAGCGTCACTCTCAGCCAAACTCCCTCCGATCCATCGGATGCAACTGGAGTTAGATAGCAATCTAAGACGATAGAAAATTATCGAAACGGTGCGTTGCTGTTGCAAAAGAACCCTACAAGATCGTGATCAGACTCAGTAAGGTTCTGGTATTTCTCTTCTTCTTCGAGCAACATTTGAGTCATTAGTCCAAGCATTAATCCCCCAAGATTTATCAAGTGAGATCCGACAAGCATGAGCTAAATGCAGAGATAGTTGCTCTAAGTCTTTGCGGGGAGCCCCCTTTTTTATAGCTTTGCCTAGTTCTTTCATTCGATGTTCTACATCTTTGTTTTCCACTAGAGCTAACTCACCCCAGAAAAGTTCCCAGAAACGTTGTGTTGCTTCAGTAACTTCGTTTACATCTGTTGATGTAGCGATTTTTGCAGCGACTTGAGAAGCTTCTGCATATAGTGTCAATTGACGTTCGAGAAACGGCTTTGTAGCCTCAATACGGCGGCTCTCTGCTAGTCTCTCTGCCTCCAGCAATTCTAAATTTGAAAAATCAGGAGGAATTAGCGGGGAGCAGAGGGTCAAATTGCTCAAGCATAAAATCAAGAAGGTGTTGCCAGTGATCAAAGACAAAATAAGTAGTAAGA
>JBEIFD010000163.1:0-7579 GCA_040382535.1 Merismopediaceae cyanobacterium | reverse complement strand
GTTCAGCATATCTTTCCTGTAAATTATTTCCTAATTTTTCTAACCGAGTTTCTACTTGGGGGAATTGTTCCTTCGCTTGATTTAATTCCTGATAACGAAATTGCCAGGTTTGGTTTTGTCGTAGGGTCTGCAAAATTTCCTGATGCCGCGATCGCTCATAACCTAATTCTTCAATTTGGCGATCGCATTGATTAATTTGTTGTTGTAATTCCGAATTTTGGCGTAGTTGTTGACTTTCCTGTTTAAATTTAGCAATATCTGCCAGTAAAATGGGTCTTTCTTGATTAATATTTCCTTGACGACGATGGGCTTCATCGAGCTTCACTTGTTTGATTTCTGCCCAACGCCATCTTTCCACCTCGGCTCTGGCTAAAGCATGGGACTGATCATCATATTGTAAATTATCGAGATCCTGAACCAGGATTCCTAATTCTAATTGCAAATCTTCTGCATAATTTTTTTGAGCCAGATCATCCTCGATTTGTTGAATTTCTAATTGTAACGCTTGTAAATTTTCATGAACTTCTCCACTACTTTCTAACTGAGATTCATACTGTCCAAATTGCTGTTGGAGGGCATCATAAATTTTTAAGTCTTTAGCAACTTCTGCATATTCCCCCCGTAAAATTTGTAATTCTCTTCCAGACACCGCCATTTGTTCCTTCAAAACCCAAATTTGATCCCGAATTTCTTGTTGTTTCCCCTGGGTTTTACTAATCACCTGATGATGGTGTTCTTCATTTAATTCCTGTTCACAGAGCGGACAAATGGCATCGGGAATATCCAATAATTTTATTTTTTCATCTAACTCTAAAATTTGTTCTTCATAGATGCGTTGATGTTCCTGAAGTCTTTGCTGAAAATGTGTCCGTTCATGGCCTTTTTCTTCCACTCGCTTTTGATAAACCTTTTTTTTATCCAATTCCTTAATTTGATTATCGGTTTCTTGAAAAGCGCGACGAATTTCAGGAATTTCTTTAATTTTTTCGGTTAACTCAGCCGCCAAAAGTTTACGCTGTTCCAATTTTGCGATTAGTTGCGCTTCAGCCCGCTCGATCGCCATTTTCAGAGTATAACGTCTCTGTTGCAAAGGAGCCGCTTGATTTTGTAAGTTATCTAGTTTCGCTAAATATTGACGATGATTTTTGAGCTTTTCCAAACCTGCTTGAATTTCAACAGCACGGTCAAGAATCGGTTGCAGTTCTTTTTCTTGATTATCCAGATTCTCTAATTGCACCTGAGCTTGTTTAGTTCTTAAACTTAGTTCGTTATTTTTTTGAATTAATTGTTGCTCCAAATTTTGCTTTTTTTGTTGGGCTTCTTGGAAAAGTAGAAATTTATTAGAGAATAATTCTTCTTCCTTTTGCAAATTTAATAAAGTCTGATAATTTTCTTCTATTTGGGGTGTTTGATTGAGTAATTGTTCGAGATTAATGATTTGATTTTCTAAGGTTTTTTTTTCCTGCTCTAAGCGTTGAATTTCTTGAACTAAATTCTGAGCCTGGGTTTGTTGCCAAGTGTGTTGTTGTTGCCAAGTACGACGTTGATTTTCCGTCACTTTTAACTGTTGGAGTTGCCATTCTTCTTGTTCTTGCAATTGGCGAATCTGCCCAATTTCTTGATCGAGCTTGCCACGATTTTCTTCAATTTCTTTTTGTTGATTGAGTTGTTGTTTTTGGGATTGGGTTTTTAATTCGAGAAAATCCCCTTGATTTTTATGATTTCTGGCAATTTCCTTGGCTTGTTCTGCCAAAATTTCATACTGGTCTAATTTAAGTAAATCCGCTAACAGTTGCTTGCGCTCATTGGGACGACGGAGCATAAATTCATCGGCACGACCCTGGCGGAGATAGGCTGAGTTGGTGAAGGTATCATAATCTAGCTTAATCGCTTCAATCACCTGCTCTTGGGTCGCCCGTAATCCCTTACCCGTCAGAGAACGAAATTTTCCCTCACTCTCGATCTGAAATTCCAAGGCACTACTTTTTCCGCGATGCCGACTACGAATAATTTTATAGGTCTGTTGATTGCTAATAAATTGAAAATCTACTCGCACGTAATCTGTGCCTGTATGCAAGACATCATCTTCACTCGCCGCCCGACTTTGCCCCCAAATTACCCAGGTAATTCCCTCTAATAAAGAAGATTTTCCAGAACCGTTGGCACCACAAATACAGGCGGTGTGCAATCCCCGAAAATCTAGGGTCGTTTCCCGATAGCTGAGAAAATTTTTTAGGGTCAGTTGCAAGGGAATCATTGAGTTTTGTCCCTTTTGCGATTTAATAAATTGAATTAACTAAAATAGATAATGTTCAAATAATAGCTTATTTCATCCAGAATGGGGGCAGGGAGCATTTCACCCCGAAAGTCTAAAATTTGCACCAGAATCAAATAGGCGATCGCCAGTAAAACGGAGATGGTTCCTGTAATGATGGCAATTATTTTTTTTGTTTCCATTGCGGTTTTTAAATCGTATTCGTTTTTGAGTTAATATCTTTTAATCATATCAAAATCTTAAAATTTTGGGATATTTACCTAGAGAGATTCTAATTTACGCCGCAATTTACTACTAACGGCATCAATAATGGTTACAACAACCAGTAAAACTATCATTAAAGTTGCCGCTTTTTGCCGTTCAAAACCATTAATATAGGTAACCAATTCAAAACCAATTCCCCCTGCTCCCACGACCCCAAAAATCGAAGAAATACGAATATTATATTCAAACATATAGAGGGTATAACCCAGACACAGAAAGGAAACCTGGGGAAAAATACCGTACTGAGCGATTTGAAACCAGGAGGCTCCTGTGACTTTTAAGGCATCTAAAGAACTCGGATCAACGGATTCTATCGCTTCTTGATAAAATTTGGCAAGATAACCAATGGTATAAACACTCACGGCCAAGGTTCCTGCGATCGCGCCTAAGCCGACCGCCGCCACAAAAATCAGGGCCAACACAACGGAAGGAACAGAACGTAGGGCATTTTGCAATAAATTCGCGCTCCATCGTAACCAACGAGGAGACAGATTGTGGGTGCTGGCGATCGCGATCGGCAGGGAAAAAATTGCGCCGAGGGTTGTCCCAATAATCGACATTTGAATGGTTTCAATTAAGGCTTTAATCGCAATATCTAAAACTGACCAATTGGGGGGATAAAAATCGGCTAAAAAAACTTGAATATAATTTAATGAATTATCCAAGATAGATGAGTCTATTTTTAATCCTTTCCATGCCCAAGTATAGACTAATAAAACAATAAGAATAATTGCTACATTTCGGGCAAAATTCCACCGTGATTGGTTCATATTAATAATAAATTTTCCTACGCAGCTTGTTGAATAATTGGCTTTATTCCATTTAAAGAGGGCAGTATAATGGGTACAGATTGATTAAATTTGGCTGATAAATTTTGAGAAGAACCATCATAAATTACTTGTCCTTTTTCTAGAATAATCGCTCGTTTAGCGTAGGTAGCGGCCATTTCTAAATCATGTAAAACGACTATGACGGTTATTTGCTTTTCACGATTTAAACGAGCTAGACTTTCCATGACATAATGAGAGGCAATCACGTCTAAACCCGAAGTCGGTTCATCTGCGAGTAGAATTTGAGGCGATTGAATCAAAGCCCGTGCGATCGCCACCCGTTGCCGTTGTCCTCCACTCAGTTTACTAACTTTTTGCTGGGCGTGTTCTTTTAGACCGAGTTCTGTTAGTAATTCCAAAGCCAGAAGGCGATCGCTCTGATTAAATCCCCAGAGGGTCTGCCAAGAGGAACGAAAGCCAAGGGTTCCACACAAAACATTGTCGAGGGCCGATAATTGCCGAATTAACCCGCCACCTTGAAAGATCATAGCCATTTGGCGACGAATTTTTTTTATATTATTAGGCGTTAGTAAAAAATCATTAATCCGAACTTCTCCCTTTTCCAGGAATATTAACCCCATTAAAGACTTCAGTAAACTGGATTTTCCTGCACCATTGACCCCTAAAAGGGCGACAAATTCTCCTTTTTTAATTTGACAGGAAATATTATTTAAAATAGGAGACCCAAGGGCAGATTTTTGACAACTGGAAATATTCTTGCATTCGATAGTCATAATGTTTTAATCGCAGAGATACAAAATAGGAAACTAGGGAGATGAATCAACCCTAGTAAAATCAGAGGTAATCTAAAATTAAGGTTCTAATTTTGCTCTTGTTAAGGCTTTTTTCATCGGTGCGATATGGGTATCATGATCGACCTTTACCAGTTTCGTGGAATTATATAAAGAGCGAAAGAGAGTATTATTCTTCGGTTCATTGAGCGTTAAAAATGCGGCAATAATTTTGGCTCGTAAGGGGGCGGGGACATCATTATCGATCGCAATCCCATGAGCAGGAACCCCTGGAATTGACCAAAGAACCCTCAATTTTTTAACTTCTTCTGGCGTAATCCAGGGAGAATTGAGAGCATATTCCGAAACTGCCGCCACATCGGCCTGTCCCTTAAGAACGGCCTGCAAAGCACTGGAATATCCATCCCCGTAAATCACTTGACTAAAAAACTGATTGTAGCGATCGGGATCAGAGACAAAGCCTTCTCCGACAAATTCACTGGTGGGAATAATGAAGCCTGAACCAGAGGTACGAGAAGCAAACGCCATTTTTTTGCCTTTTAACTGACCAAGGGTTTGTTTTTCCGATCCTAAAGTCTTTAATGGGCTATCTTTACGAACCACTAATACGGATTTGTAGGTATGTCCACCCGAATAATCACTACGAACTTCCGCCAAATATAGTTTCGCTCCTGTTGTTTTCTCCGCCTGAATTGCGGCCCGACTACCCAAAAAAGCAACATCAGCACGGTTAGCTCTGAGAGCTTCTACTGCCGCCGCTTCACTGGCAATAACGGCTTTTACGGGGACACCAATTTGCTGGGAGAGGATTTTACTCACCGCCTCGGCTTTTGCCTCAAGCTCGGTCGCATCACGACGGGAGGCAAAAACGATCACAATTTCTTTTTGGGACGCTTGAGCTAATTGAATCGGAGATCGAGGCAGATCTTTGGCGATCGCAGTTTGCGAAAGATTACTATCATTTACACTTCCTCCTGCCACCAGTAAACAGGATAGAAAGCCTATTCTTAATAAGGTTTTTCGTTTTTGTATCATGAACTTCTTGCTAACTTATCTCAATAAGATCTTATCTTACTGGTCTTGTTGCTAATCTTTCTCAAAAATAATCATTTCATAAGACAAAAGTATATTTCTGTGCTTGATACATAAGCAAAGATAGGTTTATTGTTGACCGATGGGGCTAAGCTGTTAATTATTTAAAACGCATACAGGCAAGGGGCTTAAGCCCCTTGTTACAAAACTTTCCTTAATTTTTCTTTTGTAAAAGTAGAAGCGATCGCATTTCATTGCCCACAAATTCAAAGGCGATCGCAATTCGCCCCTACAGAAGCTTTTAAGGGAATTCTAATTTAGCTCAAGGTTTGCAATTGATCTAATAAATCTTGGGTCGCTTTCGTCGGATTAGGAGATTGCATGATTTCACGAACAACCGCAACCTGTTTCGCTCCCGCCTTGAGGACATCCCCTAAATTGGTTTGAGCAATCCCCCCGATCGCAAACCAGGGGACAGGAGAATTCTCAGCCGCATAACTCACATAAGCCAAGCCCGCCGCCGCTTTACCCACCTTAGTCGGCGTTTCATAGACTGGCCCTACGCCGATATAGTCCGCACCTTCCGCGATCGCCTGGGCCATTTCCTGGGGATTGGTTGTCGAGCGTCCAATGATTCGGTTAGGTCCAAGGATTTGACGGGCGATCGCAATGGGAAGATCCTGTTGTCCCAGATGAATACCATCGGCATTGACCGCCAGAGCTAAATCCACTCGGTCATTAATCAGAAATAATGCTCCATAATCATGGCAAAGTTGACACAGTTTTTGGGCATACTCAAAACGAATCAAGTCATCAGTATTTTTATCTCGATATTGAACGAGGGTTAAACCACCTTTGAGGGCCGCCTCTACGATCGCGACCAAATTTTCTGAGGGAGAAGTGACTAAATATAAACGGGCGGCTTTTAATTGTTGCAAACGATGGGTTGCGAGTAACTGACTCTCGATCGCATAAACTTGATAACGTAATTGCTTGAAACTCTCTCCCATTAAGGGATTATATAATTTTCCGTATTCTTCTAAAACTCGTAAAGCTTCTTGTACTCGACACAGATTGGCCTGCAACAGGTTTTCCAGACTGCTACGGGTTTCTTCTGCTGGATGGGATAAGCTAGTCCCCACATCCGCAGGAGTATCCCGCGCTAAACGCAGATCTGCCGTGTGCCATTGGGCAAGTTCCTGGCGCATTTCCTTACAACTTTGGGCTAATTGACTATGATTTAGTCCAAAACGACACCATTCTTCAATAATTCGCAGACCTTCCCGCGATCGATCTAGGTTGGCATCAAGGATTCGGGCGATCGCTAAAGGATGGGGTTGGGCGTTCATTTATCAGGGAATAGGGGAATAATGGATCGAGAACAGAAAATACAAATAACCGTCAATTTTTAACGATTAACTTTTAATTATCAACTATTAACCAAACTATGCGCCATTCTGAGTCCCCAAAAAGTGAACCATCGGATCAAAGTCAAGGCCGCTTATTTGCCCTTTTAACCACCAGTTTCTACGCACTTTTTACCCTACTCCCCGATAGTAATAGTTTAATGGTGTCCTGGCCCTGGGTTTTTATTTGGCAAGTCGCTCTCCTCACTCCAATGCTTTGGTTCCTCTGGCAAATCTGGCAACAAAAACAATGGCAGGGCTTAGGGTTAGGACTGGATTGGATAGTGGCGATCGCCGTTTTAGGGTTAGTCGTCTCTAACCTGGGAGCAGAATTTCCCAATCAGGCCCGTTGGTACAGTTGGGCCGCGTTAGGATTTATCGCCGCTCTATATGCCGTATTTTACTGGATAAAATCCCCTGAAAATCGGTTTAAATTGCTGTTTTATCAGAGTTATCTCAACATAGCTTTTATTGTCGTCAGTTTATTTCTCTGGACGACCCAAACCTTGTTACCCCAAATGGAAGTGATCAATAATGCCAAGAAACTCGGTGTTAATTTATCCTTTGATTTTGGCAATCTAGAATCCCGAAACTGGGCTCCCATTGGTCATCAAAACTACGTTGCGGGTTATTTACTGCTTGCTTTACCCCTATTGCTTGCTCTCAGCCTTTTGGAGTCGGGAAAACGGCGTTGGCTCTGGATTACGGGACTCATCTTAGGTTTAATCGATTTTTATACCACCAGTTCTCGCGGCGGTTGGTTAGGATTGCTGGCCTTTGCTATTTTTGTCCTCGTTGGGGTTTTCATTCAGGGACAATTACCCCGTCGTTGGTTTATTTTAGGCAGTGTAGGAACTCTGGGCGCGATCGCATCGATAGCTTTATTAAATAATCGCATTAATACGGCGATCGTTGGATTATTGCAGGGAAACGGTAGCGCGGAATTAGGTTATCGCCTGCTCAATAATGTGGTGGGTTGGCGCATGGGAACGAGTCATCTTTTCACAGGAATTGGGCTGG
>JBEIFD010000162.1:0-7615 GCA_040382535.1 Merismopediaceae cyanobacterium | reverse complement strand
TGGAATTTGTCGGCCTAAATAAAACTGATTTTTGCAAAGAGCGTTTAATTGTTTTGCGGGTTTCTCGATCCGTAGTGGCGATCGCGGTTTCTAGTTGTTCAGCAAATTCCTGGGTAACAATTGGTAAATAATTTTCCTCTATTTCGTAGAGTTTATCGGGTAGTGAAGGAACTCCTAAAAGTGCTTTGAAACGACTGCGATCGCTCACATAAACATAATTATTTCCCATAGAATAATTAATTTTCAAACTCCCTAATAACCAAGCAACTTGTTGAAGTAACTGGGAAGAACTACTGCGAAAATAAACTAGATGCGCACTATAGCAACCATCACTATCCCAAAGACCTTTTAATAAATCTAAGCGATCGCTTTCTTGATAATTGAAGATTTCTGATGGTAAATGTTTAACGGTTGATTTTACCTTCCAATTTCTGCTGCCATAAATTTGATCTAAAAACTGAGTTAAAGGAGTTGGATTCGGAGCCGTATTAAATTTTGAATAAGCATACCAGCAACGGGTATGAAAATAATATTTAGGCTCCCCGCCCCAGGTTTGGAATAATAACTGAGAAACCCAATCCGCCGTTTTTTCAGTTTTACAAGCAATATTAGGAGTTGAGGAAACCAAATTACCATCGCCGATTAACAATCCTAAAAGATAGGCTTGATTCGGTTTTAATTGTTTGGTATTGCTTGACTGTGGCCACTTTTCATAGAGAGCAGAACTATAGATATGGGCATTCTTCATTCCCTCCTCGCTAACTTTTAATTCCTTTGCTAAACAATCTCCTTCAGGCGTTAAAAAACGATGATTTTTTCCTGAATAAATAACTGTCCCACTAGAAAGCGTAATTTTCACAATTTCTTTTTTACCACTCGACCATTGTTTGGCGACTTTGGCTGGCCAAACTTTTTTTCCATTAGAGGTTAAAACCGTGTCTCCTGCCTGAATTTTTTCAATGGGAATCTGTTTTCCATTCGGTTGATTAATTAAAGTTCCCGCAGGCAAACATAAAACACCGTAGGTTTCATTTAAAATAGTTTCTAATAAAGGATGTTCATAGGCGATCGCTTCTCGGCCATGTTTGCGATCGATAAACTTAGGAATTAAACCCGCATCCAACGGGCCAGGACGATAGAGAGCCAAAATAGAAGAAATATCTTCAATACTAGAGGGTTTTAAATCTCGAACAATTTGACGCATTCCCGACGATTCTAACTGGAAAATCCCTTCCAAATCGCCATCTTCTAACAAAGTATGAGTTTTCTTGACATCAGTTGGTAATTTTTTGATTGTCCCCTTAGCCATAATTTCTAAAGCTTTACGTTCACCGAGAGGTAATTCATCCAGATCAATAATTTCTCCCTTATTTTGTTTAATTAAATCCGTTGCTCGTTGCAAAGTCGTGAGATTTTTTAAACCCAAAAAGTCCATTTTCAATAAACCCAAGGACTCGATATCTTCCATAAAATATTGAGTAATCACTGAGCCATCATTATTTTTTTGGAGAGGCACAATTTCATCTAAAGGTTCCGAGGAAATCACCACCCCCGCCGCATGAACCCCAAAGGTTTTATTGGTTCCTTCAATGCGAATGGCCATATCAAGCCAACGTCTGACTTCGGAATCATTATCATATTGATTTTTAAATTCAGGCTCTGGCGTTTCATCAGAAATCATTACCTTTAATTTAGTCGGTTTGCCCCGTGAAACAGGAATCAGTTTAGCCATTTTGTCAGATTGAGCGTAGGGAATTCCTAATACCCTGGCCACATCTTTTAAGACAGATTTAGATGTTAATCGGTTAAAGGTAATAATCTGAGCAACATTAGCTTCTCCATATTTTTCGGTCACATATTTAATCATGTCATCGCGCCGATCAATACAAAAATCCGTATCAACGTCAGGCATGGATTTTCTTTCAGGATTGAGAAAACGTTCAAAGAGCAATCCATGATGAACAGGATCAATGTTGGTAATTTTCAAACAATAGGCAACCAAAGAACCTGCTGCGGAATTATGAATGGCGATCGAATTCCCAATATAGGATGTGTCATCAGGAACCGTAATATCGTAAACTTTCCCGTGATAATTGAGCGTTTTAGTCTCTTTTATTTTTAAATAAATATAATTTTCATCAATCCAAAAACTATCATTACGATAGAATTTTTGTTCCTTAGTGCCAATAGGAAAAGCAAGAAAATCGGCATTCCAATTAAGGAGTTGTTTTCCCGCAAGTTTAACCGAGAATTCAACATTCCAGTTAGGATTCGTTTTTTTACGTTTAGCAATAGATGCCCAATAGCCAAAGCGAGCTAATAGTAAGCGAAGTTGTCCCGCTAAAGTGGCTGAAACTGTTGTATATTTAATACTAATTGTTTTGGCGGATTCTCCATCATGACCATCCCCACGAAAAAGATAGGCAATTAACGTTTTGACTTCTTCTGAACATCCATGATTAATAATTTCTGAGGAAATCTTTTTGTTAATTGCTCCCTTCCCACAAAGAGAGGTTAAAAATTCACCGAGAATGCGAGAGTAGCATAAAACTTGTAAAGAATTTTTTTCTGGATGGGGATTAATGGTACTGTCTAAATTAAAGAGATTTTTCAATAAGCTTTGAACTTCTTCAGCATAGTTTAGTTCTTTTTTAGCAAAACCAAAACCAACCGCATTTTCTCTTTCTTGTAATCTTGACCATCCCTCTGCGATGTAATAACCTAACAGTTTTGCAAAATCTTGATTAAAAGTAACATAACGAGGAATTTTCTTGGTTGGTAAATAGTTAGTTCCTATCTCATACCATAAATAATCATTGTTATAACGTAGGTGAGCTTTCGGTTCAATAAAATGTAAAATATCAAAAATTAATTGACTTTCTGAAGATTTAGTTCTAGGAAAAACAACAAAATCGTTTTTATTGAGCTTACCTGATTCAATCCATTGCAACTCATAGTTTTGATAGGGTTTTTCTGAACAATAGCGAGAACAACTAGGTTTACAAACTGCCGCCATTTTCTGACTATTTACTACACAATTAGCACTTAAAACAGCCCAAATTTTATGATCTTTAGTTAAAGAAACTATTTCATTAGCAACTGTCAATTGACAAATTTCTTCATTGCAATCATATTCGTGGACATGAGTTACTGATTTAGGATTACCTAAATGGGTAATAATTTCTTGCCCGACCTTAATATCTTGAATAGAAATTTGTTGCCCATCAGATAATAAAACCTTTGTATCTCCTAGAACACAACCTCTTCCAGGCCCTACCGCAATATTATTATCCCTGGCATATTTAATATAATCCCAAACCACTAAGAAATAGGTCGAAAAACCCATTCTTTGTAACATTTTTAATTCGTATTCCAGACGTTCTTGATAAACAGGTTCAACTTCATCAAAGGAACGACATTTTAATCTTTCGAGTAAACCTTGTCGGGAAATTTCTTCGACATAGGTATCAGGGGTATGATTAGGAGGAACAGGATAATTAGGAATTCGGGGTTCTCCTAATATGTTATAGGGTTCTATTTTTTCAGCAACTTCGAGGGTATTATTAATTGCTTCTTCGATAATTTCATCGGGCAAATGATCCCGAAATAATTGTCGCATTTCCTCGGCGGATTTGAGATATTCTGTCCCACTGTAACGGAGTCTTTTGTCTTCAGTAATCAGTTTTCCTGTTTGAATACACAGTAGGGCATCATGGGCTTCTACGTCATAGCAAGAAATGAAATGGGAGTCATTAGTGGCAATAATTTTAATCCCCAATTCCTTGGCAATTTTAACGATTTGAACATTGACAACTCTATCTTCAATGGAACCATGATCTTGGATTTCTAGATAATAATCTTCTCCAAATAAATCTTGATACCATTTAGCGACTTCTCTGGCGTGTTCTAAATCTCCTTTGAGAATTGCCTGGGGAACTTCTCCGCCTAGACAAGCACTGGTTACGATTAAGTCTTCGTGATATTGGGTGAGTAATTCTTTATTTATGCACGGTCTAGAAAAAATACCTTTTCCTTGGATTCCTTTGAGGCTAGAAATCGTTGTTAACTTGACTAAATTTTTATAACCTTTGGTATTTTTCGCTAAAACTACCTGGTGAAAGCGACGATTCTTTTTGTTTTCTTCAATATTGCCATTGATGACGTACATTTCGTTGCCAATAATGGGCTTAATGGGTTTATTGCGACAGAGTTTAATCATTTCGATCGCGCCATACATGACCCCATGATCTGTTAAGGCGATCGCGGGCATTCCGAGTTCTACGGCACGGTCAATCAGACTCGGTAACTGAGAAGCACCATCGAGCAGACTGTAATCACTGTGAATATGTAAGCCAACAAAAGACATTTTTTAATAAAACCTAAGTTTAGTAACTTAATCAATTTTCTGGGCAAGGGGCTTAAGCCCCTTGTTTTTATTAATCCATTTAATTTATGTTAACTATTACCATCCTATTTCCTAAACAAAATTAACGGGCATCAATCCGCACAGGATAGGGAAACTTACTCTTCTCTATATTAAACCATTCCTCTTGAAGATCATGATTAGCAGGACTAGCAATCACGGCATCGACTACCTGTTTCCATTCGTTATTGTCTTTCGGTAAAATGCAACCGTATAATTCCGTTGTAATCGGTTGTCGGGGCGTGAGCATAAATTGACGGGGATCTTTGCCTTCTTTGACTAATTCTCCAATCAAGAGAATGCCATCACTGACTACTGCTCTTACGCTTCCTTCGGTTAATTTAGTAATGCCTTCTTGACGGTTTTTGACTTCTACCCATTTGGCGGTAGGATAGATTTGGGGAATAATGTCAAACGTAGTCGTATTAGGAATATAGGCGATCGCTTGATTTTTCAGAGTTCCATTCACATCAAAAATTTTATCATCAGATTTTTTGATTAAAAACTGTGCGCCCGTAATAAAAAAAGGGATAGAAAAATCAACCCGTTCTAGCCGTTCTTGGGTAATGGTTGTCGCTTCACAAACAATATCCAGATTACCATTTTTAACTTCTCTAAAACGATCATTAACCGTCACATTCGCTAAATTAAACTTAATTTTTTTATTTAATTTTTCCTCTAATTTTTTGTGAATTAAAGACAATAGATCAACGGAATAGCCCTCTAATTTACCCTGTGGATTCGTATAACTAAAGGGAACCGCATCGGCCCTAGTACCCGCTTTCAATTCTCCCGTTCGCGCAATTTTTTCGAGAACTGTCTCTGCTTTTACATTAGCTGAAGCTGAAAAACTCGTGAGAGCCAAAAAAGTTAATAAAGAAAGAAAAATCCGATTGTGCATAGGGTTAATTGTCCGTAAAATTCCATAAAAGGGCAAAAATAGATAAAATACTGGAGAAGAAAGATTAATTCCTCAAGCAAGGAAGCCTTAATCGCAAAATTGTGTTAATCATATCAGTTTTGTTATGCAGTAGTCGAGAGGCAAATTTTCTGCGTATCCTAGAAGAGTAACGTTAATTAGCCCATCAACTTTATTTGGATGACCCTATGCGTGATTTGGTACAAAAAGCCTTTTATCTGGGAATTGGACTCGCCTCCTATGCCGCCGAGAAAGCCAATGTTAATTTACAAGAATTAAAATCCCAAGCTCAGAAGTTGGCCGATGAGATGGTCTTGCGGGGCGAAATGACGGCGGATGAAGCTCGTCGCTATGTGGAAGAACTGGTGAATCAGGCTCAAGTTAATCCTGCGGAAACAACGGAAAGCTCTGGCCCCCGCGAACCCCGTCGGATTGAAATTGTGTTTGATGATGCTGAGGAATCTGGTCAGGAGGTTGCTAAGGCTGAAAATCCCACCAATGCCGAGGATTTACGCAAACAAGTAGAAGCTTTACAGGAGGAGTTGCGGCGCATTCGTCATAATTAGGATTAACTACAAATTTGACGCTTGTACGAGTGTTGCGATATCAGGATAAACATAATGACTAACCCAAATCATGATCCCCAGCGTTCCAATGATCCCAAGGATACCTTGCCACCCGATCTGTCAGTTTTTTTAGAGGCGATCGCCCTTAGTTTTGAAGATTTTTTAGGAGAAATCAATCAGGCGATCGAGGAGGTTGCGGATAACCTCCAACGGGAATTAGGGCAAGAAATGGAACTGTTTTGGCAGGATTTTGTGGCTCCCTTGATGGATTTAGAGATTGAGTGGGAAATTCGTACCGATTTAACCGATCTAAGCGATCATTTTACCGATGACCCCGATGGTTGGCTGAATCCTAAAGTGGAAGCCACCAGAGAGACCCATCCTGCCTGTGTGGGCTGTGCCAATTATCATGGTCGTCTGTATAACGGGACTCTTTTAGTCTGTGGGATGCACCCCTACGGCGTGGAAGAGAGCCATTGTCTGGATTGGGAAAGGATGCCCGACAGCAGGTGACGGTAATCCTCCCCTCGTTCGTTGGGGAAAAGATCTGCCACGATTGCTATTGTGGAGATTAGGGTCATTATTTGCTTGGAAAAACAAGGCGGAAACCTATGGATACGAATGATTGGTTAAAACAGTTATTGTTAATGGGTATTGGCACGACTTCTCTGGTTGCCGAAAAATTTGGAGAAGCCAGTGAGCAATGGGTTAAAGATGGTAAGATCAATCCCGATCAAGCCAAAGCGTTTGTCGATGATTTACTGCTCCAAATTAAGACGGAACAGGATCATTTTGAAACGAATTTAGAACGGCAATTGCGGAATATGCTCCAGGATATTGGGGTTCCCCGTCAATCTGAAATGGATGAGTTGCGGGGGCGCATTGACCGCCTAGAACGGCAAATCCGCGAGTTAGAAAATCAGCGTTGGCGATAATTTTGGTCATCGTCAAGGCAACGATGAGGAATCGTTAATGAAAGAAGTTTTAATTAGTTTTTCTGTTGTACTCTTTTTTTGTGGTTTATTGATTGTTTCTGCTATTTTTAAACCCAATACTTCCCCTGCGATCGCGGCTAATTTACAAGTTCCTTCCCCGATCATTGCTCAATCACCTATCACCCAAGAAACTATCACCATGAATTTAGACAATGCCATTACCACGCCTTCAGGTTTAAAGTATATTGATATCGAAGTTGGCACAGGAGACAGTCCCACGACAGGACAAACCGTCAAAGTCCACTACACAGGAACCTTGACCGATGGCAAAAAGTTTGACAGTTCCCTTGATAGAGGGCAACCTTTTTCCTTTAAAATCGGTGTCGGTCAAGTCATTAAAGGCTGGGATGAAGGCGTTGCGACCATGAAAGTCGGCGGCAAACGTACTCTGATTATTCCCCCCGATTTAGGTTATGGAGAACGGGGAGCAGGGGGGGTGATTCCTGGTAATGCGACCCTTCTGTTTGATGTGGAATTATTGGGCGTTAATTAATTTTTTTATTTGATCAAAAGAAGTCAGGAGTTAGCCAATTGAAGCTTTCTTCTGGCTTTTTTTGATGATGATATTTCCCCACTTTGCGATCGCACCTTCTCTTCTCATTCTAAAAAGCGATCTCTATCCAGAGACAAAAGAAAAACGATACATTACGGAACGACTTGAAAAATACCAAATTGACGAAAATGATAATCAAACGAAAATGCTTGGATAATA
>JBEIFD010000161.1:0-7661 GCA_040382535.1 Merismopediaceae cyanobacterium | reverse complement strand
CCAGCTTTATTCCCTCTGGCGATTCTAATCCTATGAAATTTGACTAATTCAGGAGTAACTGCTAAAATTTAGTATAAAATAATCGTAAGGATATAATCTATTATTTCCCTAAAATAGATAAAATTTAATCACAAATTGTGATAGGAGACTTCAGAAATGGCAACCTTGACAGACAATGAGATCAAAGAATTAAAAGACTTTATTAAAGAACAATTTAAAGAAGTTAATGGCAAAATAGATAAGTTGTCCGAAGAGGTTAATGATTTAAGAGTTGACCTGGCCAATGTTAAAGGTGAATTAACAGGAGTTAATAAAAGACTGGATAACATCGAATTTACCAACCGCACTATTTTTGTCGCTATTGTTGCCGCATTGATGGCAGGATTAGTGAAGTTATTTTTTCCAAGTTTGCCAACTAATCCTTAACTATTTTAATTTTGATAACAAGCCTTGCGCTCCTACGACAATCTTTAGGTTATTTATGAACAATGCCTTTAAAACTTTAACTTTTGTTTTTCTATTTACTTGTGGATTATCCACACCAAGCCTCAGTCAAAATGCCCCTGTTCACGCTATTTTAGAAACTAAAGGTAAAGTTTTAGTTAATAATAAAAACTGGAAAAAACCTCAAACCGCTTTTGTGGGACTATCCCTAAATTCAGATGATACACTCGATGTACCCGCCAAAGCTTCTGTTAAAATTTATTGTAGTGATTTGAGTATTTGGATAGTAAAACCAGGCAAATATAAGGTTTCTCAAGGCTGTCCTTCAGGTAAAACAGTGATTTTGCTTCCTAATAGTAATAATAGAACTCTTCGTCCCATCGGCAAAACTGAAGCGGCTTTAGCAAAATTGCCCTATGTCATTACTCCCCGTGAAACTGATATTATCAGCGATCGCCCTCAAATACGCTGGAATGCTGTGCCAGGCGTGGTCAATTACACTGTCAAAATTGATGGCATTAACTGGGAAAAAAAGACGGATAAAACTGAAATAATTTACGATGGCGCTCGCCCTTTACAACCAGAAACACGATATTGGGTGACAGTAACAACCGATCAAGGATTATCTTCTCAACAAGACACAGAAGTAGGTTTTAATGTATCAGATCAACAAACCAAGAAAATAATTTTAGACGCTGTTGAAAAAATTCAAAAACAACCTTTATCGCCAACAGAAAGAGGATTAGTTTTAGCTTACTTATATCGCAGCTATGAGTTGTATGGTGATGCAATTAATGTGTTAGAAGATCTCGTAAATCAAGGAAACAAAGAAATAACCGTTTATCAATTATTAGGAGATACTTATCTCGAAGTTGGACTGCCTCAATTAGCGAAAAATACCTATCAAAAAGGACTAGAATTAGCGATTAAGACCCAAAATATACCAGCACAAACAACCATTAAAAAAATGTTAAAACAAGTTAACGATCTCTTGGGAAATAAGTCTTATTTCAAATATTAATTAACCCCGTAAACTCGCCACTAATTGACGGGCAAAAGCGGAAATTGCTTCGTATTTATCATGATAATGTTGCATTGCTTTTTGACGAGCCGTTTGTTCCTTGGGATTGTTAGCAACTACGGCTAATTGTTCGTAACCAGGATAATAGCGACAAAAAGTATAAAGACCATTATCATCCAGTAGCCATTGACTATAAATACCCTCTTTACGAGGAAAAAAGTTCTCGGTCGCGTTACGAGCAATAATTTCGCGGGGATATTTCAAAATATCCACAAAACTGTCCACCGCCACAGGCTGAATCCGTCCAATTAAGCGAGTAGTCAAATTCTGTAAAATTTTAGAAGCTGCTTTGGATTTAGCGATCGTATCAGGGTCTTGAGCCGAGAGAATAACCCTAATACCTGCTTTTGCTCCGTTAGCACAGATTCTTCCGACTAAATCAGCAATTTGGTCAAATTCAAAGAGAATGGGCGCTTCATCAATAAAGAAAATAGAAGCAGGATGGCTGAGGGCGCGACGTAGGGCGGCAGAATAGGCACTCAAAGACAGAATCGCCGCATCTTCATTATCTGCAAGATTTCTCAGGGCAAAAACTAACAAAGGGGCATCGGTCGGAAAACTGGAAGGGGCGGAAATCGCTTTTCCCACGCGACTAGAAAGCCAAAAACGTAGGCGTAGTTGAATATAATTAAGGGCTTCTTCCACTTGACCGCCAACGGATTCTAATAATAAATGTTCGGGGGAACAAAAGGGTAAAAAATCTTGCAAAGTAGGCGTTTTTTGCCAAGCAATACTGCCAAATCCCTGAAGCATTGCTTCTTGATAACGGTGTTTAATCTGATTATCAGCAAAAAAAGCAGTTAACGCTAAATTTAATAGCGATCGCACCGTTTGGGATAACATTTTATTGTCATTAGATGATCCTAAAACCATTGTAATTAAAGCCGACTCTAAGAAAGCGGTATAATCGAGTAAACGATCCTGTTGTTGCTCAGGATTTAATAAGTGTAAATCGGGTTGTTCAAACAAGTTATTAGACTGTTTAGAAATATCAAAATAGGCTCCGTTTTTCCCCATAAATTCTGTATAGTCAGTGAAGGTAGAAGTCCCATCAGATTTAGGAAAATCTAAGGCTACAATAGGAATTTCGTGTGCTAAGGCTTGGGTTAAAATTCCTGAGACTAAAACCGATTTACCTGCGCGAGTTGTCGCAAATAGGGCCAAATTTTTGTGTTGATTAAATAAATCAATATGAACAGGAC
This sequence comes from Merismopediaceae cyanobacterium, assembly GCA_040382535.1. Taxonomy (GTDB): domain Bacteria; phylum Cyanobacteriota; class Cyanobacteriia; order Cyanobacteriales; family Microcystaceae; genus Snowella. The sequence continues at coordinate 4,934 of JBEIFD010000161.1, read as the reverse complement.
TGCCCCCTTCTTCGGCAATTAATTCAAACCCTTCTTGATCATCGGTTTTTGTAAAAACTAAGGGCATTAATCCTGGGACTTCACTGGTTAGGTATAAATGACGACGATTAAAGGGTTTAGCTAACAATCCTTCCCAGACAATCGGTAAGGTTTGGAGCCAAATTTTCCAGGCATATTCGGTTTCTCGAATGACCTGGGCAGGACGTTGAAAACAGCTCTCAATATATCGGGTTGCTTGCTCTAATTGTTCTAAGCGGGGACGATGAACGAGGATTGCAATGCTGTTATAAATAGGGACGGCTCCTTCGTATAATTGCTCTTGGGCTGCGATGGATTTTTTTAACTTTAATTCAGCACTAACATCAATCGTTTTATTTTTTTCTTGAGCCATTAATGCGGTTATATTCGATTGTTTTAATACCCGTTGTAAAGCAGTTTTGACTAAAGTAGGATTCGCGGCAGTAAGCTCACAAAAAATTTCTGTATCGACGACACTTTCTCTCGCTAATACTTCCCATAAATACCGTAATTGGGCTGATTTATTGGGCCAGCCACCAGGTTTTTCTAAAAAAGTTAGCACGCCAATATAATGATTATTCAAATGAACCCAACGGCGATCGGCAACAGGAACCTCGGATTCCAACAGTAAGGTAGCACTATGGATATTTTCTAGAAGTAATTTACTACTCCCTAAATCTGAATTAACTTGTTCATGCAATCCTTTTTCATCTAAGGTAATTAATTGGGGAATATCAATCGGTACAGTATGATTAAATCGTCGCCAAATATCACTCCATAATTCTGCGGCGGTTAAAGGTTTGACGTTTAATCCCATCAAATTGGAGAGAACTTGTTCCCAACGGCTAAAGCCTTGTTTGTAAGCATTTGTAATAATCGTTTCCAAACGCTGATTTTCTAAATCGGTTAGTTCTCCTTTAAATTTTGACCACCAAATTTCAGTTTTTGCTAATAAACTTTCAATCCAATCATCCGTATTATTGGTGTCAGGTTCAATGGTATAAGTGACATAAATTCTAAAAAATTTAGGCTTACGGATTCCCGCCTTCGTTAATTCCTTTGCCCTAGCTCTTTCAGCCATTAATAAATATTTAACTTCTTGGGAGGAGGCTTGTTTAATTAAGGATGACAATTGTTTTTGGCGAGATTTATCTGAGCGAAAAGATCCTAAATGGAGTGTCATTTTTTCGCCGAGGGGAATATCTTTTAATCCTGCTTCTAGATTATCAAAAATTGTTTCAATTTGCTCAAATGTTAGGGTTGTATGAATACCTTGACAGTCAAAACCAAAAACAAAACAAAACCGATCCTTTTGGGTTCCTTTGCTTAACAAATAGGCTCCAATTTCCCTACTATTGAGAGAAATTTGTAGCATTGTTGCTAAATGTAAGGCATCTTCAAAGGGAGTTAATCTTGTTTTATTTTTTTCGATGTTTTGTTTGCCAATTTTTTGCTTCATAGTGCATTTCTAGCCAGCTTTGATAACGGGCGAAACCCCTTGTCCAAGTAGGGACTGCAATAAATTTACCTAAAAAACGCCAACTTTTTCCGCCCGTTAGAATCCACCAGGTGGCTATTCCCCAAGCGGCAATTAGAGCTATCCATAACCATTTTTGGAAATCATCGGCGAATAAACTCCCAAAAATACCATTAATCACAAAATAAGCGGCTAAAACAATGACTGTCCAAGGAATAATTTGATCCGCAGGAATGGGGCCAAGGGATGGCTGAGTACCTAAGATTTGATTCACGGGACGAAATTGATTTTCTCTTTCTTTAGCCATAATAAATTTGAAATATTTTGGGTCAATTATTTACCTGTGTCACCAATAATAAAACCTGTTAGCACATCCGCCATTGTTACAGCAATAACGACCAACAAGGGGGTTCTAGCCATACTTTGCCATTCTTCATCTTTACGAACTGCGTTAATCACACTCACTAAAGAACCTGCAATATAAAGTAAATAAATAGCTCGCAATATATTAAACACTAAACTGATGGGGGCTTGGGTATTATTGGTTGTACCCGCTCCCTGAGTCAAAGTATTTTGAAAAAAATCTTCAGCTTTTTTAAAAAATTGTCCCTGGGCGGGATCGGCAAAATAGTCTAACCAAAATCCACTAAATATCCCAACCGTTACTAACATTTGTAAAAGAATTAGCGATCGCGTTGAACAACCTAATTGCCTACCAAAATACTGAATCATTGCTGTTGTTACAATGCTAACTAAAAGACAGAGTAATAAACTCGGACTTTTCAGCAAGATAACACTTAAAAATACTGAACAAACCAGTAAAAAGGGAATAAATTGACGCAAAAAATAGGAATTAAAGATCTTTTTCCATAATGTAAATAGAGATTGTATTGTATCAGTTGAGAATGGGAGAAATTGTTTAGGATGGGATTCTTTTCTATACATGGGAGAAGTTTTGTTGGGTTAAGAAATTTAACAGGAAATTTCCTTTTCAAAACACCTTTAAAATAAAGAGTCACTCATTTGATAGGCTCTCCTGACTGACTCTCTTGATATCGTACATCATTTTTAGTTAACAATCTTAAAACTATTTGTCCCCGCTAATTTTTTATTTAGCGTAATCCAGAGTTGGGATTGATCAGGACGAAGACTTACAAAATAGTCACGATTTGCGACTAATACTGTGTCATTAAGTAATACCTGGGTTGGTGCTGTAGTACGAGTATAATTGTTAACCACAATAATTGGACTATCCAAGGTAGAAGGAGCGGTATTATCCACAGCAAAAGATAAGGTCAGGTTATTGTTAGCCGCCGCATTGACTTCCCATGTCCCAAAAATAGGGCTGAAGCCTGCGGGACTATAGGTGACAGTGTCCGTGCGTCCGACTCCTGCAATACCACTGGTTCTGACGGTTCCCACGCTGGCGGTCAAAGTGGTGACACTGGCCGTTTTTGCTTGCAACGCGATCGCCTCGGTCGGATTACCCGTGTGGGGGTCTAGCACAATATGAACACTATAACTGACCCTGGGATGACCACTGACAGTATAACCATTGGAACTCGTGAAAGAACTATTCCCCAAAGATCCCCAATCCGCTCCCCAGGCTAACCGTTTATTACTGGTAGTTTGGGTGGCGTTGGCGATCGAATATTGAATAAGCTGATAGGCCCAGTGACTAGTACAAGGGGTTTTGTGATTATACGGGACTCCCGCTCCTCCGTCATTCAGACAAAGCGTTCCCATATTTAAACTCGTTTTTCCCCGCCAAATAGGAGCTTGATAATTGTTATAACCCCCTGCATTTTGTTTCGCTGTCAGTTGAGTCCCTGCTAGTCCCATTTCCGCATCGCCCGTAGTCGTCCACAGATAACTATAGGGCGCGCCTGGGTTGAGTTTGGAATAATCCCAGTCATTATTCATGGTGAAGGGACTCCCCGCCGAGAGAAACTTATATTTATCTCCCCAACCGACACCCCCCACCAGAGCAGATCCGTCACCCCCTTCAATTTTCATATCTCCATAGGGAGCGCGAAAATCTGAATCGACAGCCCGATTAGGAGCGGCAGATAAATCAAAGGTCACTGACCAAATAGGATAATTTCGTCCCGTTGCAAATAACCATTGAATACGAACGGGCATATTATAGGCCGTGACATTGGATTTGTTAGTGGCATTAATTTGTGTCCAGGGAGCAAAGCCACTATTAATTGCCGCTTGAGTTAGGCCATAGCGGACATAGTTCAGCGTGTATTCATGGATAGCATGGTTGCTTCCCACAAAGAGCTTCTTGGTCGTTGCACTGTTACCCGAACCGAGAGGAGAATCACTTGCTCCATAGGCACTGGCAAAGGAAGGATTACTCAGGTGAGCAACGATATAGCCAAATCCCCCTGCACTGGCTCCTGGGTTAACAATCCTAGTTGTTCCATTCGGTAAGACATAGGTAAACTGTTTGGCATTACCGCCTTTACTGGTATCGTTACGAGCTAGAGCGGCAGTCCGTAGGCGACAGTTACTGTCATACCATTTGTACTGATCATTTAAAAAGTTATTGATGGTGACACCACCGTTAGCCGTTCCCGAATCTACGACCAAGGAACTACAGGCGCTTGCTACTGCAACCAGTCCCACATTATCAACATTGAAAACAACGTTACCTTGTCCCAATCCATCCTGAAAGTTCAAACGATTGAGGGCTGTCAAGTTTCCAGCGAGCAGACTAATGGGAATAGTAACCGTTGACCAGGTATTAGCAGTTAGTGCGGGGGAGGCATAGGAAGCAATATTTACGGGGGTTCCAGGGGTATTGCCGTTTTGTAAAGAGAAATTGATAGCGGCTACTTTCGCCACATTGGTCGCCGCGCCTGGATTAATATCAAAGGAAATCGCCGATAAAGTATTCAGATTAGTTGTTGTGGGGCTTTGGCTTAGACTAAAGCCTGCCCAGGCATCAGTAATGGTAACTTTGGCAGAGGCGGTTCCCGATTTTTTGACTACAGTATCGTTGGTATAGGTGGTTCCCCAACTCCAATTTTGCCAACCCGTAACAATGCTATCGGCATAGGCATAGGTCAGGGTGGCCGCAGAGGCGACCTGGGGAAAACCAGCGATACTCAAAGCGATCGCAACGGGGAAAAATTTAGAACTAATAGATTTCAGGGAAACCAATCGAGAAAACACAGAAAATTTAGGCGAGGGTAAGATCATGGTAGGGCGATCGGCAAGCCGACGAAAAAAAGTAACAACTTAACATAAAACAATAAAATTTAATACATTTTAATAAATTAATAATTACTATCAATACCTTTGCCAAAATAAAAGCCTGCAAAAATTTTGGCAAAACTCGCAAAATCCCCCACACATAGATGTTTGACTTGAAAAGTAACACTAAGTCTCAAACCCTTATAGTACAAAGGATACATTAAAAAAAACCTTT
>JBEIFD010000160.1:0-7676 GCA_040382535.1 Merismopediaceae cyanobacterium | reverse complement strand
GATTACTACTTTTGCCAAGCCTCGCTTGAAAGAAAGTTTACCGTTAAAGTCTTCTCTACTCTCTGGACTAAATTGGCATAGGTATTGAATTTTATAATCAATTTTTAAATTTCTAAGAAAAATATAATCACTAAAAATGGGTGGGGAGATGAAATACATGAAATTTTGATGAATTTTTTCGACATTCAAAACTTCTATATTAATCGCTTTGCATAATGCCTAGAAAGCTAATTATTTTTCAGGGGTAATCGTCGCTTTTTGGAAAAGCCAAACATCATCCCTTTGATAAATATTTTTAAAGTCAGAATTATTCTTTAATTGATTGACTAAATTTTTAACGGTTTCCTCGGAATTTTCCCAGCCAGGATGACGCTCATTTAATAAAATATAGGTAAAATTTTGGAGATCAATCGGTTCAGCATCTTTGATCGCTAATTTGACCTTAACTCGTTGACTCAAGTGGGGCGTGATGGTGGGAGAAGTTAGTAAGCTGTCTTGGGTTTTAACGAGATTAATAGATTCGTGCATAGCGGCTAAATTATCCCAATTTTCCCAATATCTCCCCAAGAAATAACCATATTTTCCGAGAGCTAAAAAAGTAACTAATGACCAAATAATAATCACTTTAGAACTTTTAATCCAGCTTTGATTATTCGCTAAACTGGTGATAACGGCTAATAATAAAAACGGTAAAATAGTTAGGGAATATTGATGGGTTAAATCTTTTTGTGGAGAATAATCCGTTAATAAATTTAAAAATAATGCGGGTAAAGCGGGAATAAGAGGGGTTAAATGCTGTAAGGATAATCCCCAAATAAGGGGACTCACTAATAGAATTAGATAACCTAAATTTTCTAAAGTAAATATATGACTCAATAAAATGTTAGGCTTAAAAATTAAATTTTGAATAATTTCTACTACTGAATTACCCAAAAAACTATAACGACCGACAGCCGCCACTTCTCCACCGCTAAAGTGGGGAATAATAATTTTAGTCGTGATGATAAACCAAGCAATTCCTAATACAAGCGCGATAAGACCTTCAATCTGTCTTTTTTCCCAAATAATCAACCAAAATCCCATCACAGCAACCGTTAAAGATAATACGGCTTTGCAACTTAAAATAATCAAAATAGCTAAAATAAATCCCCAAAAATTTTTTATTCTCGCCATATAAATTGCCCAAATTAAAGTCGGCAGGGCAATGACTTCAGGATGAAAATCAAAAAGATTGAGATTAAATATCATGGGATAGAGTAAATAAGCCACTGCGATCGCAATACATTGATCCGATTTTAATCCAGCTTGATTTGCTAATAACCAAGTCGGCCAAGCTCCCAAACTCAAAGCGATCGCTTGAATTAAAAATAACCAATAAACACTCGGATACAGTTTATAAAAAAGCGCAATGGGATAGAGAATAAAAGCGGCATGATCTCCTAAAATATGAAAATCTTGAAAAGAAACAATAGGATTCTCTCCCACACTAATCAAATAAATTGCTTGATCAAACCATCCCAAATCTAGGGCATTAGATTGAAATAAAAGATGTCTGATGATGCTAGTTATTAAAAAAATAATAGTGGAAATGCCCATAATTCCTAACAGTTTAGGAGGAGGTAATTGAAGTCGATTATTCATATCAAATATTTATTTATAATAATTAAGATTCATTTTGCAATAACCAAAAACCTGTATAAGTCATCCCTGAATCGTCGGGTTGTACTAATAAAAAATGTAAGTTCTGATTATTTTTCTTTCGAGTTTCAAAGGTTTTTCCATTGATAGCTGTCTCTTGATCTTTAAAGGTTAATAAAACCCAGCGATCGCTTAATCCTGATTCTAGAATTAAACCGCCTGCTTGCTCTACATCGGTGGGAATATAATTCAAACTAACGGGATTAATGGAATCTAACCATTGGGCTAAATAACGGGATTGTTTGCCGCCATAGATGATGATCCCCGAAATAGGACGATTAGAGGCAATACCCAAATTAATGGGCCATAGGGTTTCAGGTAGCTGTAAATAGGGGATGGGGCGATCGCGGAAAAAATCGACAATATCCCCTGCGGGAAGAGTGGCAAAACGCCATTGTTCTCCCCAGACATTTTCGGGTAAAGGTAAGGGGGGCGGCTGGTCTAATTTGAGAGAATTTTGCCAATCGGGATGGCGTTGGGTTAATATTTTCTTAAGGGCTAATGTTTGGCGAGTTGCTTCTATGGGGATATTTAATTCTTTGCTTGCTAGGGTTAATAAATTGAGGGACTGGGGACGAAATACTTGAATTTTTTCAGGTTTTTCTTTGCTAATTAATGGTAATAATTGCTTAACCAGCCAAGCACTATTAACTTGGGACTGTAAACAGTTTTCCTGAACAATAACTTTTCCTTGTTGATCACAAATTAATAATTCCCAATCAATATTTTGCTCAGTATTAGAAGATGGATATTTATAAAAATCGGCTTGCCAAATAGTCATGGATTAAATTAGCAGAATAACGCTAAAATGGAAAAATAAAATCAGGATATTTAAACTTCAATGGGAAATCAAATGGTATCAGAAGAATGGTTAGAAGTTGGCACAATTGTATCACCTCAAGGATTGCAAGGAGAAGTTAAGGTGCTGTCTCTCTCCGATTTTCCTGAACGTTTTGTCAAAAAAGGACAACGTTGGTTGCGATCGCCTAAAGGGGAAACGCCCCAACTGGTGAATTTAAAATACGGGCGAAATATTCCAGGAAAAAATCTTTATATTGTCAAACTAGCAGAGATCAACAGTCGAGAACAAGCTGAAGCTTTAAAAAATTACAAGTTACTCGTTCCTATTGGCGATCGCGTTCCCCTTGCTAAGGATGAATATCATGTGGCGGACTTGATGGATTTGGAAGTTTATCTTCAGGAAACAGGGGAATTAGTGGGATACGTTAGGGATATTTTTTCGACGGGTCATGATTTATTAGAGGTTGAATTGATCCCGAAATTAATCCCTGAAGTTGTTTCGGAAACTCTGCCTGAAATGGAAGATGCAATCACGGAAGAGGAAAAAGTTGTCAACAAGAAACCTAAAACGATTTTGATTCCTTTTGTGATGACAATTGTGCCTGTGGTAGATATTGCTAATAAGCGAATTGAAATTACTCCCCCCGCAGGTTTGTTGGATTTGTAACAAAAATATCTTATCTGAAATATTAATATTTGTTTATGAGGCTTTGTACTCGGTGTTATTAAATTCTGCGATCGCTTTTTGAGAATCCGAAGTTTGATTTTTTATAAAATAAAAATCACCCACTATTATTAAAAATAAAGGATATAAATAGGAATATGTTAACGGTAGAACAAGCAAGCCATTTATACCAGACCGATTATCAACTTTGGTTGGCAGAAACTGTCGGAAAATTGCGATCACAAAATTTTAGCGGTCTAGATTTGGAAAATTTAATTGAGGAGATAGAAAGTTTGGGTAGAAGCGAAAGAAACGCGATTTCCAGTTATTTAATGCGGCTTTGTGAGCATTTGTTAAAAATTCGATATTGGGAATCAGAAAGGGAGTATTGTTTGAGAGGATGGAGTCGAGAAGTTAATAATTTTCGGATTGCTATTCAGAGAGAATTAGAATCAAGTCCCAGTTTGTGGTCTTTTTTGCAGGATTGTTTCGATAAAGAATACAAAAATGGCAGAAAGCTTTTTTTGAAAGCCAGTGAACTGGATGCCATTTTAATTCCTGAGCAGCCATTTTTTAGTTTGGAACAAGCTTTAGACGAAGATTGGTTACCTTCCTAACAAAATTACGATGAAGGCGATCGCCAAATAATTGATAGTTGATAATTATCCATTGTCAATTGTCCATTATCCATTGAAAACGGCGATCGCTGGTTATTTTGACATGAATGTATTAGAATTTAAAAGTCCTGTAAAATCCCCTGATTAAGACGATGGAACCTCTCACAACCGCCGCGATCGCCATTGGTTCAGTAGTAGCAACTAAAGCTCTGGAAAAAACGGGTGAAAAAGTAGCTGAAACCCTTTGGCAACAAACAGGTAATTTTTTGAATTCCTTGAGACACGAATCACCTGATACGGTTACAGCGATTGAAAAATCTCCTGAACAGCCCTTGGATTATGGGAAAGCGGTATTAGAAACTGAAGCGGCAGCAAAGGCTAATCCTGAAGTGGCTCAAAGGATGCAGGAATTAGTCGCAACCACAGAAACGGAACCTTTACCCAACTTAGAGGCTATTCTCAATCAAATTGCCAATGCCCTCAAATCTCAGTCTTCTGAACAAAAAATTTACATTAAAACAATTGAGAAATTGGTTAATTTTGCGAACAGGGATATTCACATCGAACAACAAAATATCACCATTTGACTGGATTCGTCTGGTGGGGAACAGACAAAGTTAGCCCCAACGCAATCAGCAACCCTGAATACCACTCCTCCTCCAGTAGATGAATGGCAGGGACGACAGGATGAAATAAATGAACTACAAACCGCCCTAAGCAATGACAAAGTAGGCCTAATCGGGATGACAGCCGCAGGAGGCTATGGTAAATCGGCTTTAGCGGTGAAGTTCACACAGCAGTTAACCCCTCATTGGCGGGTGTTGTGGGTGAATTTTATTCAGCCTTACCCCTTGGCGCAATTTGGGCGATGGCTATTGGAGCAGTTAGGACGAGATTATGATGAAAAATGGGACGAGGAGACATTAATTGGGCAGGTAATCGCAGGGTTAATCGCCGAGCCTTGTTTGTTGGTGTTGGACAATATGGAAACGGTAATACCCGCAAAAGGGAAGTCGGTTTATGGTCAGTTTTTGAGCCAATGGCTAGGAAACGGGGGGAACAGTAAGCTATTGCTCACCAGTCGGGAACAGCCAACGTTGGCCCCCAATTTATTACCGCGTTGTTATTGGTTGCCCTTAAAAGGGTTAGCAGAAGCCGATGCGATTCGTTTGGTGACGGAAGACTATGGATTAACGGGAACGAAGGAAGAATTAGCCGATTTTGTCAACCAGATGGGGCGGCATCCCCTCTTGATGCAACTGGTATCGAGTTGGATGCGGGAGGAGTTGGGGGAAGGGGTTGGTGTGACAGAGGCGGAAAATTTGGGCTTAGATTTGTTTACGGTGGAGGGTTATCACCGTGATACGGAAACCTGTGTCAGGGAAGTGGTAGCGGCGAGTTTAGCGCGATTATCGGCAAGGTTAGGGGATAGTTTAAAGCGGTTATCGGTATTGCGAGGGATTTTTGCTCTAGGGTTAGCTCAGGGGTTAACAGCAGAGGCAACAGAGGCAGAGTTACGGTATTTAGCCCGTTTGTCGTTGTTGCAGGAGTTTCCGCCCGAACTCAAAGAGGGAAAACGGCGACGGTTTCAGTTTTTGCCCTTAATTCAGATGTTTGTGCAACAGCAAGCGGATTCTGAGGTGTTGCGATCAGCGCATCAGGCTGCGTTGGATTATTTTTTGGCACATTTACCTGCGCCACCTTGGGAATCATTGGAGGATTTGACGGCCTATTTAGAGGGGTTTTACCATGCAGGGGAATTGGGAGAATGGCAGTTAGCCTTTGATATTTTGAATGAGGAGCGAGGAGGAGAAGGGAAAAATAAATCGGTTGATGAGTTTTTAGATTTTCAAGGGTTTTATCGTCAGAAAGTGAAGTTATATGAGCAGGTGATCGCAGAGGGTCAACGCGAACAAGATTGTTATCGCAACTCGTTCAACTGTCTGGGCAATTGTTATTGGTCATTGGGGCAGTATGAAAAAGCGATCGCCCTCTACCAGCAATCTATCGAAATCAGTGAAGAAATCGGCTATCGGCAAGGGGTGGCAATTTCTCTAGGAAATTTAGGCTGTTGTTATGTTTCCTTGGGGCAGTATGAAAAAGCGATCGCCCTCTACCAGCAATCTATCGAAATCAGTGAAGAAATCGACTATCGGCAAGGGGTGGCAATGTCTCTAGGCAATTTAGGCAATTGTTATTATTCCTTGGGGCAGTATCAAAAAGCAATCGCCCTCTACCAGCAAGATCACGACATCAGTGAAGAAATCGGCGGTCGGCAAGGGATGGCAATGTCTCTAGGTAATGTAGGACTTTGTTATCATTCCTTGGGGCAGTATGAAAAAGCGATCGTCCACCACCAGCAATATCACGACATCAGTGAAGAAATCGGCTTTCGGCAAGGGGTGGCAATTTCTCTAGGCAATTTAGGCAATTGTTATGATGACCTGGGGCAGTATGAAAAAGCGATCGCCTATCAACAGCAATCTCTCGAAATCAGTGAAGAAATCGGCTTTCGGGAAGGGGTGGCACGTTCATTACACGATACAGGGGAGACGTTGATCAAACTGGAAAACTACAGCGAAGCAGAAACCAAAATTCAAGAATCCTTAGTTATTTCCAAAGAAATTAACTTTAAGTATTTAATCGCCCATAGTTTCAAAGCTCTTGCCGAACTTGCCCATCAAACCCATCAACCCCAACTCGCCCTCAGCCATTGCCAAAACGGCCTCACTCTCTCCCAAGAACTTGGCATTCCTTTAGTCAAAGACTGCGAAGAACTCCTAGCAAAAATTCAGGCTACATTAGCAGAAAATTCAAAACCCTATAACAATGAGGAAAAATCATGAACATAATTAAACTAAACTTTAAATATGCCTGAAATTAGCCGCTTTTTTGGAATCATTATCACGATCAATTACAACGATCACAATCCGCCTCATTTTCATGTTCGCTATGGTAATCAAAAAGCCCTAATTAGCATCAGCAACCTATCCATTATTCAAGGAAAATTAACCCCAAGAGTTCTCGGCTTAGTAGTTGAATGGACAGCCCTTCATCAATCAGAATTACAAAATAACTGGGAACTCGCCAGACAGCAAAAACCCTTACACAAAATTCAGCCATTAGATTAGATCAATCATGTTACAAGACATTATTTTTGTTCAACCCTTAAACAACTATCAGCTTCATCTCCGTTTTGAAGATAACCTAGAAGGAATTATTGACCTTCAACAACAAATCGAATTTAGTGGCGTATTTGAACCCCTTAAAAATCCCGACTACTTTGCTCAAGTAAAAGTCAATCCTGAACTCGGAACAATTCAATGGCCCAATGGAGCCGATCTCGATCCCGATGTTTTGTATTCAGTCTTATCAAATACTCCCCTTGATTTATACACACACACCGCCAATTCTTTGTGATTTCAGCGATCAATTTAAAAAATTTCCCTTCTTCCTATAAAAAATGAAATTGCCCAACGGTGATCAAGCTAATTTAGGAGACAAACTTGAACGCTATTGCCTTAAGCCTGAACATTCAAAAGGAAAACATAACGCTCTGCTATTTGAAAAACGATTGGGAATTACCCTAAATAACAAAGAAATCTTAGAAAACGCTCTTAAAAAAGCAGTAATGGAAGGAGAAGTCGAGCTTTATAAAAGCGATCAATATGGCATTCACTATGACCTGAAATTTAAACTTTGTACCGAATTTGGAGAATCCCTTATTTTAAGCTGTTGGATTATCAAAATTACCGAAAACGTAATCGTTCGGAGGGAGTGTAACAGCTACTGAGGTAACAAAGAAGGAGGAGTGGTTCCTTTGCGATTAGCTCTAACTGGGGCTTGCTGAAAAAGTCAAAAAACGAAAGAAATGTGGGTTAGGGAAGTATGGACTG
>JBEIFD010000159.1:0-7678 GCA_040382535.1 Merismopediaceae cyanobacterium | reverse complement strand
AGATATTTTGTCCGACGTTCTGTGTCTTCATAGAGAGAGTTGCCACCATCAATAATCATGTCTCCTTCTTCGAGGAGGGGTTTCAGTTGCTCAATAACGGCATCAACGGGTGCGCCTGCTTTGACCATGACTAAAATTTTGCGGGGACGCTCTAGGGTTTGGACGAATTCTTCGAGGCTATAGGCCGCTTTAACATCTTTGCCCTGGGCGCGGGTCGCCATAAATTTTTCGGTTTTGTCGGGAGAGCGATTATAAACCGCAATGGGAAATCCCCGACTTTCCACGTTCAGGGCTAGGTTTTCTCCCATGACGGCCAGCCCAATAACACCAAAAGTTCGTTTTGTCATAAATTCCTAATTTGGCTAGTTGGCAAGATTATTTCCCCTATAGGGTAACTCGCTTTTGGGGATTTCACTGATTTTTCGTCTGGGATTCTTAATAAACTTATCCAATAATCGAAAAAAATTGATCAAGGTTCTTTATTTTGAACCTTTTAAATAGTCCAATCCCTAAGCCTGTAAAGGCATTCACAAAATGGAATAGAGCTTTCTTTAGGAACGGGAGGATAGGGATGCTTTATTGATTTCGCTCAAACCCCGACCTAATAGGGTAAAGAGAACCAAAATCCCCTGAATCACCCCTGATAAAGAAGATTCCAAATCTAGGGAAAGGGGAAGCTGAAGACTGCCAATATTGAGCGCACTAAAGAAGAACGCGATCGGTAGTAACAACCAGGCATTGGAACCAGCCAACATCGCAATCAACAGGGCCAAAAAACCCAAATTACTGGAAATACTGGGAATCAAACGGTGAAATACTGCTAATACCTGCAACGCTCCCGCAAGTCCTGCGAATCCACCACAAATAACAAACGCGCTCAGTAATTGTCGGATGGAAGGAATTCCCAAGACATAGGAAGCCCTTAGATTATGACCCACTGCCTTTAGCTGTAAACCGAAATAGGTTCCCCGCATCACGATTAAGGTAATGATGAGAATTGCTAACGCGATCGCCAAGGCAACGGGACTGGCTTCTGTCTGGCCAAAGGTCGGTAGCCAAATCGCCTCCTTAAACTGTTCAGTACCGCTCATGGAAGCGACACCTGGTTTTTTCCAAGGGCCGAAAATCAGGTAAAGAGCCAAACCGTCCGCCACGAAATTCAAGCCAACACCCGCAAAAATTTCATCAATACGACCATATACTTTCAAAAATCCTGCCAGCAAGCTCCAAAGCATTCCCCCCAAAGCCCCCGCCGCGATCGCCAGCAAAATTACCAGAGGCGCAGGTAACAGATTTTCAAATAAGCGAATGGGTATCAAAGAGGCGATCGCACCCAACACAATTTGTCCTTCAATGCCCAGGTTATACAGTCCTGCGGTAAAGGTGAAGAGCAAACCACTGGCACAGAGCAATAGGGGAGCGAGGGTCGCAATCACACGGGCAAATTGATCCGCCGTGCCGAAGGCTCCTGAACCCATACTGGTGACAACTTGTAGGGGCGATCCTCCCACCAGCAGAATGACTACGGCGATAAAGATGAGGGCAAGAATTAGGGAACCGATTTGATAGTAGTTAGATTTGGACATTGGGAGGGTTGGGGAGATGGGGAGAATTGTGTTGTTTGAAGAAGTTTTTTAACCTTTGATTCGACTTCTTTTCAGGGGAGCAGGATCATAATTGAGTTTGCCGCCAATCATTTGTCCCAATCGATCAATCGTCAGTTCTTTGGCATCTATCGGTTCAGACACTCCATCCCCCGTAAAGACAATGACGCGATCGCTGTACTGCATAATTTCGTCTAGATCGGAAGACATAAACAAAATAGTTGTACCGCCTTCACAACGAGCGATCAGTTGTTCCCATACCCACAGCGTCGAGCCAATGTCTAACCCCCGCGTGGGATGTTCCATGAGCAGTAAATTGAGCGGCACGGGTAACAGGGCGAGTTGGGTACGCTGTTGATTGCCCCCCGACAGTCGTTCAACTTTGCTATCGGGTTTGCCTCGGATATTGAAAAGGGCGATCGCTTCCTGGGTTTGTTTCAAGGTTCCTTTCCAATCGACAAACCAACCTTTGGGCGGCGTTTTGAGGGCAACGTGTTCATGAATCCTTAATCCGTTGACCAATCCTTCTCGTAGGCGATCGGCGGGGGAATAACCCACCCCTGCATTCAGATAATTTTTATAGGGTGCGTCGGTCATCTCAACCCCATCAATTTGCAGGCGACCTGTAGGGGAACGCAATAATCCCGCACAGAGTTGGAGTAAGAGTTGTTGACCGCTTCCCTCTAGTCCTGCTAAACCGATCACTTCTCCCTGATGAACGCTGAGATTGTTGACGATGATATGGAGGCGATCGCTACTTAAGGTGATATTTTCTAGGGCCAGAGCCACTGCTTCTTGACGGGTGCTATATTTGACAGGATGAGCCAGTTCTTTGCCAAAAATGAGTTCAATCATTGCTTCATCTGAAGCGGGAATCGGTAGATCGCCCACACCTTGACCGTGACGCATTACCGTAACGCGATCGCAGAGTTCATTAACATCGGCTAACTTGTGGGACACAAAAATCACCGATTTTCCCTGACTTGCCAGGTGACGAGCCGCCGCAAATAACGCATCTTTTTGGGAGGCCGAAATCCCCGTTGTGGGTTCGTCCAAAATGAGTGTATTCACACCCAAGGACAACAACCGCAAAATCTCCACCTGTTGCCGTTCCCCAACGGTCAAATCTCCCACACGCTGATTAATATCCAACGCAAAATTAAACTCAATCGCTAATTGCCTAAATTCTTTGATCACCTGTCGCCTATTGGTGAATAACCCGCCAGGCTTACCGACCAGAAAGTTATCGAGTACGGACAGGGGCGGAAAGTCGAGGGGATCTTGGTGGAGCATCCCAATCCCCATCTGGATGGCATCGGCAGGGTTTTTGATATTGACTTCTTGACCGTCTAAGAGCATACTGCCGCGATCACGAGTAATAAAACCGCTCAGGATCTTCACCAGGGTACTTTTGCCCGCCCCATTTTCTCCCAACAATCCGTGAATGCTTCCTGCTTCAACGGTCAAGGAAATATTATCGTTTGCCTGAACACTACCAAACCGTTTGCTGATGTTGTGTAATTCGACTTTCATGGGTCTTCTCCCAAAAATGAATGGCTGTTTATCTAGAAGAGTGGCGAATTTGAGCAGTCAGAGAATCGCGTTCTATCGCGTTTAAATCTTCACTCCAAATCAAGAATATCAAGTGTAATTGCTGATTGTGCGCTGTGTCGAAGGTAAAGAATATAAACCGTATCTTCTAAAATAGTGAAAACAATCCTGTACTTATTTCTCGATTTACCAAAGATAAGCTGTCTTATTTCTTGAGGAAAAGTATCATTTTCTCTTGCCAAAGCACACCGTTTAGGCTTGTCCTGTAGTGTCGCAATAGTATTCATTAAATCTCTAAACCATTGATCGGCATAACTGGCATTATGTTGTTTTAACCATAGATAAGCCAAATCTATTTCATGCTTAGCATTACGAGTTAGCTTAACCTTAAATTCCATACTTTTGCTGCATTTCTTCCATAAATTGATCTAGAGGTTGGGTATCACCATTCGCAATATCTTCTAATCCTTTTTGAATGCCGATAATACTTTCGAGATATTCAATAGAATTGAGTAATTTTTGATAGGATTCAGCATCCTGTACAACTAATTCCGCTTTACCATTGATAGTTAAAACAACAGGATTTCCAGTTTCTTTCATCTGAATAATTAATTCATTTGTGTTCCGTTTAAAGGTAGATAGGGATTGAATATCTCGACTGAGGTTAATCATCGTCCATGACCCTTCACTTAATTTACATTCAATTTGATGTTAACACAAAAGATATAAATACGATCGCCGTCTTATCAAATCGTTGAAATCGCGGTATTATTAAGTTTTTAGTAATTGTTTTTTCTTCAATCCTTAAGTCGTAAAATCGTTGGTTGAGTTCTCCTTCATTTTATTGGAATAAAGAAAGATAAAGAGTAACCATCGTTTAAAATCTTTCTTACCAATCCTCCCTCAATTTCTCAACGGCAAATTCTCGCAATTGTTCATCGGCATCATTGAGCGCAACTTGATTTAAAATCTCTAGGGTTTTAGGATTGTCGCTGAAGTTTTCGAGTAAGCCCTCTAGGGCAGTTTGACGAGGATAAGTTTGCCAATCATATTCACGTTTAAAGGGATAATTGAGGGCAATATCAACTAAAAATTCAAATAGTTCTGGGTCTTCTTGAGCGTTTTCAATAATCGCATTTAACGCCGATTCTCGAATATATTCATTATTATCCCGTAGAGCGAGTTTTTTAAGCAGAGGCAAAATATCAGGGTCTTCTTTCCAAAATTCAATAATCGCATTTACCGCCGCTTGTCGAACACCAGTATCTTCATCCCGTAGAGCGAGTTTTTTAAGCAGAGGCAAAATATCAGGGTCTTCTTTCCAAAATTCAATAATCGCATTTACCGCCGCGTCTCGAACATCCCAATTTTCATCCTGTAGAGCGCGGTCTTTCAGCCAAGGCAAGGTGTCAGGGTCTTCTTTCCAACCTTTGGCGATCGCATTTACCGCCGCTTGTCGAACATATTCACTTTCATCCAGTAGAGCGCGGTCTTTCAGCCAAGGCAAGGTATCAGGGTCTTCTTTCCATCCTTCGACAATCGCAGTTAATGCCGCATATCGAATATTCTTATCTTTATCCTGTAGAGAACGATCTTTAAGGAACGGCAAGTTATCAGGGTCTTCTTGTCCAATTGTTACAATTGAATAGATAACAATATTTGCTGATTCTTGATCAAACCAAATGTTAGAACCAAACCAAGGCTCGGAAACTTGATTAATTTCATCCTTTAATGTTAATAATAATTTGTCGGAAGCGTCAGGAATTAATCTTTTATTTCTAACTTCGGTGAAACAATTTGTCGCCAAGAGTAAACTATTGAATGCTTTTTTTTGTAGTAAATAATTCCCCCGATCCACTTCTTTTAAATAATCCTTTTCTAAAGATTCATTTATGTTAATTGTTTTAATATAAATTTTTTGCTCTAAAAGAAAATCAATAATTTCCGCTACAAACTTCGGCTCAATCATCCCACAAATCAACCGTAAAACCTCATGCCAACTTTCATCCTGCCAATGCTTGCCAAAAACCTCATTAATTAACTGCTCAATCGTTAACGTTTGCGCTTCCTTGAACTGCCAAACAAACTCCCAAGCACAAAAATATTCCAAAAAAGTCCGATGCACAAAGCCATAGGAATCTGCTCCAAAAAAACACAAAATAAAATTACGAGTCCGCAACTGATTAATAAATAAACGCGCCACCGTCCTCGCTTGCTCAACCTCAATTGTCTTCAAATAATCCGTTAAAATCGCCTCCAAATCCGTCGCACTAATCAAATTTCCTGCCAAACCCTTTTCACTCGATTGCATCCGATAGGCAACCTTCCGCAACATCGCCTGTTTATCGCGGTAATCAATCGTTTTCGGATCAAGCCGCGCATCCTCAATCAATGCCCGTTCCACATCCCACTGATGCAACAACACCCGCGAAGCCTGATTATAAAGCTCAGGACGATCCCTCGGTAGCTCCTGATTACGGTTCAAAATCGCCATCATCGTCAATAACAACGGATTTCCCGCCAACTCTCGAATCGCCTTAGAATCCTGAATTGCCTTAATTAACCGTTCCTTTTTCCGTAACTTATCCGCCTCATCCGTAAACGTGAGATCATGCCAACGCTCAATAAAATCTTCAATTTGCTCAATCTCCAAATCCTGTAACATAAAATGCCGAAAACCCGCATCGCGTAACCGTTGCGCTTTGTACCCCAACCAACGAGAAGTAACAATCACCTGAACGTGGGCATAATCATTACTAAAACGGTGAATATCTGTCACCACGTCACGCCGTAACTCAGAATCAAAAATTTCATCAATGCCATCAAATAAAGCTATAACCTGACCCGATCGCAACTTTTCGTGAAGTTGTTGTTGATTGAGCCGACAAGTAATATTTCCCCCATGAATAAACGACAAAATATCCTGACACTTACCCGCCTGTTTATCACGGGCATAGATACGCAGTTCCAGCAATAAAGGAAGGGGATATAACGATAAATCTCTCAAAGGACGTTCAGCCCAAATTAACGCGATATATTGCAACAAACTCGATTTTCCCGCCCCTGGATCACCTAAAATCACCACCTGCTGAATCGGACTTTTTGCAGATTTAGCCGTTGGATCGCCGATAATCTCCCAAACTAATTGACTTTGTTGATTAATATAACGATGACGTTGCCGCTCTAACTCTTCTTCTGAGAAAATTTCTATCGCTTCTCCTGCTTCCCGTAACCGCTTAATATGATCCTTGGGAACTTCATAAACCTGGGGCAAAAATTCCTGACATTCGCGCACATTTTGGGGAATAAAAATTTTCCAGAGTTTTAATTCATTGTAATAAACCCCTGTCGTATCCAAAGACTCCAACTTCAGATTGCCATACTGTTCCTTTAATCCTTCGGCATAACGTCCCAAATCAAAATCAGGCGCAATTCCCACTAATGTCTCAATACCTTCAGCTTGTTTCGCCTGGAGTTGAACCTCATAAATCGGACGTAATTTTTCAGACTTAGTAATAATTTGTTTAACGCTTCGGACATAAAGTTTTCCGATCAACTCCCAATCAAAATCTTCTGGCAAAAAAGGCAAATTCATCTCTTGCCAAGTTTTCGCTAAAAAAGATGTATCCAAACTCTTACAATTCACTTCAAAAGCATCACCTAAAATTGCCGCAACTTTGGGCTGTTCAATAAATTGTTGGATCGGTTCAAGATACTGCTTAATTTGACCTTCTTGATAATCAGCATTTTTCAATTCTTGCTGAAATAATTGTAAAAACTGTTCTAATGCCGACAGATAGGCTTCCTTTTGAACATCTTTTTCAGGTAAATGAATTACCTTTTTTAGACAATCTTTGAAAAAATCCTTACCGTAATCCTTCGCTGAATCTTCTGCTAAACTCTTTAAAACTGGCCAGAAAACGTTTCCTGCGGCCTTTGCCCCTTCCCAGATTATCAGTTCTATCATTACTCATTCCTCCTCTGATTAATAAGCTGGCGGATTTGGAAACCAAACCTCTACATACTGCTCTAATAGACAACATTTTTGATAGGATTTTATGGCCAAAGCCAAGCAACATTTAGCACAAAATTGGGTAAAATATTTTCGCCAGATAATTCGCTAGGACGAGAAAGAATTTCAACGGGATAACCTAATCGATAAATTTCTACCTGTCGATCCTGGGGATTCAAAAGCCAACCCAATTGCACACCATTAGCCTGATATTCTTGCATTTTAGCCTGGGTGAGACTGAGATTATCGCTAGGAGAAAGCAATTCCAAGACAAAATCAGGACAAAGGGGCGGAAATTTGCGTTTTTGTTCAGAGGTAAGGCCATCCCAACGTTCTTTTTTTAGCCAAGAAACATCAGGAGAACGATCGCCGCCCATTAGACTTGTCCGAAAATTAAATTTTTGGTAAAAAAGAGAAAGAAATATCCAAAAAGCTAAATAAGAAATGATGACTCCTCTTGAACATATTCGTCAAAATCCAAAAAAATGTAAACAGTTAACGGGTTTGTCTT
>JBEIFD010000158.1:0-7691 GCA_040382535.1 Merismopediaceae cyanobacterium | reverse complement strand
CTATTACGACGGATGCGCTTTCCATTGGTACCAATGCTCAACTCAGCGCGACTATTACTTCAACTTCCACCAATACAACAGGCGGCGGTAGTATTGCTCTCAATGCCAATACCTTGGATATTAGCGGTCAACTAGGGATTTTTGCCGAAACCCAGGGTCAAGCTCCCGCAGGCAGTTTAACAATCAATCCGAATGATAACCCCAATCTTAATATTCGCTTTACGGATAACGGCTTTATTTCTGCTCGTACTACCGCATCGGGTCAAGGGGGAAATATTGATATTTCTGCACCAAGTTTAATTGATGTTCGCGGTCAGGGAAAAATTACCGCCGAAACCAGTGGGTCTGGCAACGCAGGGAGCATTCAATTTACAAGTCAACAGTTGAACCTTGCCGATGGTGTAGAAGTGAGTGCCACCACCACAGGAACAGGTAATGCGGGTAACATTGTTATCAATACTCCCAATGGTTTAAATATTGATAGCAATAGTCGTTTAACGGCTGAACCCCAGAGCGGAGGCAAAGCAGGGGATATACCAATTACTACCCAAACCCGTAACTTAGGACAAGACTCAGAATTGAGTACCAGGGCAACAGCCACGTCAACCAATCAAGCAGGCGGGGGAAGTATTACCCTCAATGCCTCTAACCTTAACATCTCAGGAAAACTGGGTATTTTTGCTGAAACCCAAGGACAATCCCCTGCGGGCGACTTAACCATTAATACCGATAATAATAATCCTGACCTTAATATTCGCTTTACGGATAACGGTTTCATCTCAGCCCTAAGCAGTGCCAGTGGAAAAGGCGGAAACATTGACCTCAGTGCGCCTAACCTAATCAACATTAGCGGACAAGGGAAAATCACAACCGAAACCAGTGGTACAGGAGATGCTGGTCTAATTAACCTGAATAGCGAACAACTCAATCTCAGTGATGGATTAGAAATTTCTGCTTCAACGTCCAGTAGTGGCACAGGTGGCAGTATTACCGTCAATGCTCCTCAATCCGTCTCCCTCCAACAAAGTAAGCTACTGACCCAAGCCAATAGCACAGGCAATGCAGGTGATATTAACCTGAACACAACTCAATTAAACCTAAACGAAAACAGTGCCATTTCAGCCTCTAGCCAAACCAGTATCGGTGGAGATATTACCTTAAAAAATTTAAACAATTTACAGGTTAATAACAGTAATATTTCAGCATCAACCGTAGATGGAACAGCAGGAAACCTAGAAATTAATGCTAATCAAAATCCAGTGAACTCCATTGAATTAAATCAAGGAAGTTTAGCGGTCAAAGCAACAGGTACAGGCAACTCAGGAAATTTGACTATAAATGCTAAAACTGTCAATCTAGCTAATAATGCCGAAATTTCAGCATCTACTAATTCAGGAGAAGGTGGTAATATTGATCTAAACAACTCCAACTTAGAAACCCTTCAGATTAATAATAGTAATATTTCTGCTTCTACAAAAATAGGAAAGGCAGGTTCTATCGCGATCAATGCCAATCAAACTGTTGATTTAACTAATAATGCTAGTATTACCGTCGAAGCAACCAAGGGTGGCACCGCAGGAAGTTTAAAAATAACGACTGATCTGTTATCTATTAAAGAAGGTAGTAAATTAACCGTTAGTAGCCTAGAAGGGCAAGCAGGAAATATTGATATTCAAGCCAAAGATTTGTTATTAGATCGAGGTTCCATTACAGCAGAAACGGGGAAAAGTGGGGTAGCCAGTGGAGCCAATATTAATCTCAATGTGACTAATTTTCTGACTCTCAGAATGCAAAATGAAAGCTTAATTTCTGCGACAGCGAACGGTTTTGCGGATGGGGGAAATATTACGATTAACACGCCTTTCTTGATCGCGTTTCCTTCCAATGGAGCTAATGGTAACGATATTATCGCCAAAGCTTTTTTTGGAGACGGTGGAAAAATTCAGATTGATGCGATCGCAATTTTTGGCATTGAAGAAAGCAAAGCATTGGTCGGAAATAGTAGTAATAATATTGATGCCAGTTCTGAGTTTGGATCGACTGGGGTTGTACAGATCAATCGAGCAATTGATCCCAATAAGGGACTAGTTAGTTTACCCACTGGTGTCGTAAATCCGAATGATTTAATTGATCAAAATCCCTGTAAGCGAGGGAAAAAGAGTCAATTAACGTTAACAGGACGGAGTGAATTGCCGCCTGGTCTAACAGAAGATTTTAATTCGACGGGAACCCAGATAAATTGGGTGGAGCCAGTTCCGATGAGCAATAATCTCTCTACTCATGAGAGAATAGAATCTAATATTGAAATTAATCCCCGTATTGAACCTGCTCAGGGTTGGATATTTAATGAAAAAGGACAGGTTACGCTGGTCACTCAAGCAAATGCTAGTCAGCGATCGCCTTTGCCAGATAAAGGTTGCCCTGTAGGAGGAGTCCAGCCATGATTAAATCTATTTTTCAATGGTGGAAATCTCGTTTGTTGAAACGTTTAGTTCTCTTGATCTTGCTGGTTGCGGTGGGTTTGGGGAGTTCTTTTGCGATCGCAGCCAATCCTCCCAACAAAAGCGATCTAACGATTCCTGCTTTACTTACCCAAGCCAAAGCCGCCTATCAAACAGGTGAGTTTCAAACATCTCAGCAACTTTTAGAACAACTTGTTGAACGCTTTGCCCAAAAAGGCGATCAACTGAATCAAGCAATGGCTCTGAGTAATTTATCCCTGACCGCGCAGCAATTGGGGGAATGGGAAACCGCAACCACCGCGATCGCCGAAAGTCTGGCGTTATTAGAACAGAAATCATCCCAAAGTCCTGAACAACAAGCACTTTTAGCCCAGGCTTTCGATATTCAAGGACAATTACAACTCCATCGTGGCCAAGCGGCTCAGGCGATACAAACCTGGCAACAGGCCCATCGCCTTTATCAAAAAGAAGGAAATATTCAGGGAGCCATTGATAGTCAAATTAATCAAGCGCAAGCCTACCAAGAATTAGGGTTATATCCCCGTGCCTGTCAGACGCTTTTAAGTCTTTTGGAGATTCCCCAAACATCTTGTCAGATCGAGGTTTCCCAATTAGAGAATCTTTCTCCCAAGCTCTCACCTCGTTCCCAAATACTGGTGTTACGCAATTTAGGCAATATATTAAGAACTGCTGGCAAGCTCGAAGAATCCTATTTTGTTCTTGAAAAAAGCTTAAAGTTAGCGAATAAGCTAGATTCATCAGGAAATTTGGCAGAATATTCCCTAGATTTAGGAAATACAGCCCGTGCGATCGCCAATCAAAGTTTGACGGAACGGGAAAGGAATTTAGCAATTAACTTAGATTTTGGCAAAGCGTGTCTATCCGATCCGACGGTGGGGAAAAGTTTGAAATTTTATCTCCAGGCCGCGGCCTGTTATCGAGAAACGATTCAGAAAAATCCTAACAAAAATGTCCAATTACAAGCCAGACTCAATTTACTCAGTCTGAAGTTACAAAGACAACATTTGTCTGGAGTAAAGGATTTAGTTGAGCAAATCGACCACCAACTGCAAACGGCAACTCCTAATCGCACCGCGATCGCATCCCGTCTGAAATTAGCCCAAAACCTGATGTGTCTGCAATGGAATCTCAAATCCCCTGGGGCTGACATTTTGCCACCGCCGATGCTCCAATCTTGTTTGGGGTTAAATCTCAATTCGGAAGACTCTTTTTCACAATGGGTAAAGGTTAAAAATATTGAAAAATTGGTTCAAACTGCTTTGGTGCAATCCCAAAAGCTGGGGGATAGTCTCCTGGAAGCTAATGCTCTGGGCTATTTAGGGGCGATCACCTATCTTCAGGACGATTTACCGACGGCTTTGCAATTGACAGAAAAAGCACGGATTCAGGTCTCAAATTTTAATCATCCCGAAATCGCTTATCTCTGGCAATGGCAATTGGGGCGCATTTTGCAACGCCAAGGACAGATCGATCAAGCGATCGCCGCCTACACAACGACCTATCAACTCCTGCAATCTTTACGACAGGAATTAGTCGGGGCCAATGCCGATCTACAATTTGCTTTTCGCGATCGCGTCGATCCTGTTTACCGTGAATTAGTCGATCTATTGCTCCAATCCGACTCCCCTAATTTGGATAGACTCGCTAAATCCCGTGATGTGATTGAATCCCTACAAGTCGCGGAGTTGAATAACTTTTTTAAAGAAGCTTGTCTCGAAGGAACGCCCCAACAACTGGATCAAATTGATGCCAAAGCCGCGATCGTTTATGCCATTACCCTACCCAAACGATTAGCGGTTATTTTGTCCTTGCCAGGTCAACCCTTACAAGTTTACGAAAGCCCGACAAAAAATCCCCAAGAAATCGAGGAAGTCGTGCAATCTATGCTGACAAATACCCTTAATACCAGGGTAAAAGAGGTTAATCTTCAACCTAATCAACAACTTTATAATTGGCTGATCCGCCCCTTTGAAACGACCCTACAAAAACATGATATTCAAACCCTCGTCTTTGTTCTAGATGGCGTATTGCGGGGCGTTCCCGTTGCGGCTCTCCACGATGGTCAACATTTTTTACTCGAAAAATATGCACTGGCTCTCATTCCTGGCTTACAGTTACTCTCTGCCCCAAGCGCAATTCAGCGATCGCCCAATGCCAACCCATTAACTGCCCTGATCGCGGGTTTAGTAGAAGCTCGACAAGGATTTAATGCTCTACCCAATGTTGCGATCGAAGTCCAAGAAATTGCCAGTTTATTCCCTTCAACCGTCCTAATGAATCAAGACTTTAACCAAAATCGCTTGCAAACAGAATTAAAAGACTTCTCCTTTCCCATCGTTCATTTAGCAACGCACGCCCAATTTTCTTCTAAAGCCGAAGACACTTTTTTGCTGACCTACAGTGAGCGCATTAACGTTAAAAATTTAGACCTACTGCTACGGGAAACGGAAGAAAAACCGATCCCCATCGAATTACTGATTCTGAGTGCTTGTGAAACCGCATCAGGAGATAATCGCGCTCCTTTGGGATTGGCAGGGGTCGCAGTGCGATCGGGCGCGAAAAGTACCCTAGCGACCCTTTGGCCCGTCAATGATCAATCCACCGCCCAGTTTATGACCCAGTTTTATCCCTCCCTTAATCAACCAGGAAAAAGCAAAGCAGAAGCCCTTCGTCAAGCTCAACTGTCACTTTTACAGGATGATAAATATCACCATCCCTACTTCTGGGCCCCCTTTGTTTTAATTGGAAATTGGCTTTAGGAATGCTTTGCTTGAAAACCCAATTATAATATATCAAGCGATCGCAATTTTTGATTTTTAACGAACAAACTGGGGCATAATTTCCGCCGCCGTAAATAGGCCATGAATTCCCCGTTGATGGAGACCAATTCCTGCTTTTAAATAACCAAAAGCTGGGCCACAAACATTCGCCGCCATACTGGTTTCATCACCGAGAGTGAAAGTATGGGTGGAAATTTTTCCTTCAAAGGTACGCCCTGTGATTTGCACATTGGTACTCAACGGTTTTTTCGGATTGCGAGTATCAACAATTCCGCCTACGGTGACTTGATCCCGTGAACAAATTCCAGCCAATTCCAGCATAATATCGTCGGCGTGTTCCATATTTTCTAGAGCCAAAATACCATTGGTTTTATCCAATAGATCGGCAACGTCTTGATCGCTCATGGCACTAGCTTTTTCTACTCCAAAGCCTGGGATATGGGCAATATCTTCCCGAATAGTGGCACGATAGGCTTCCCAATTAGCAATGCCGACCCCAAAGGTAATTTTTACTTGGTGAATCTCCGTAAAACTTTGAGCCGCCAGAGCTGCCGCCGCCGTTAAGAGTCCTGGCGTTGCACCACAGCCCGTCATGTAGGTAATGCCTGCGCTTGCGAGTTCATCCTTGAGTTCTAATAATTGTTCCACCGCGCTGGTTCGTTTCAGGGCATCGACTAAAACGCCTTGCCATCCCGATTGGATAAATAGGCGAGCGATATCTGCCATAAAGGTATTAGGGAGGTTCGGTAATGCTAAAAAATACCCCGCTAAATCCGATTTTTCGATTAATTCTGCAATACTTTGTTGGCTTAATTGTCCCCAAGGTTCTAAATATCCTACGGAACCTTTTTGGTGATAGGTCGCGATCGCAGAATCGGCATTGAGTCCATCAGGGCAATAAGCAAAACCCTTTTGATCGGCAACAGCAACCCAAAGCATCTCTTGTTTCGGGGATAAAATACGCGAGGCGGCTTGGCCTAGCCCGCCAAATCCAAGGATTCCGACACGCATTGCCTGGGTCTGGTGTTTGATATTCATAAAAATTACTCTTCTCAATTGACGCAGTATTATTATCCGTCTTTTCTCCACCCTTACGGTTTTGATTTTGAGAAATTGATAAAGTTTAACCCACTAGACCCGATCGCAATGCCCGAACCGCCGCCTGAGTGCGGTCATCAACACAGAGCTTATTGAGAATATTACGCACATGGGTTTTGACCGTGCCAATGGTAATGTAGAGTTTTTCAGCAATATCGGCATTATTGCAACCCGCGACGATTAAATCAAGAATTTCCAATTCCCTAGCGGTTAGGGGAGTACTTTCTAGAATTTTTTGATATTCAGGTTCACTGGCCTGAATGGCAACTTTAAATCTATCCCCATTTTTACTACTTATTTGCTTTGCTTCACTAGCTTGCCTCACTTGAACTAAAAGAATATTGGCGATCGCGGGATCAATCCAGGGATTCCCGTCATAGGTAGAACGCAGAGCCTCGGTTAACCTTTCGACATTCATACTTTTGAGGCAATAGGAATCCGCCCCCGCCATAAATGCCGACAATACCGAATCTTCCGTTTGATTAGTCGTCAGGATCAACATTTTCGCCGTACCAGGCTGATCAAAGGGATGGGATTGTCGATAACGTCCCACCACTTCAATGCCATCGATATCGGGCAGCCCAATATTGACGATCGCTAAATCAGGTTGAACGCTGTCTAATAACTTTAATCCCTGTTGTCCCGTTGCCGCCTCACCCACAACTTCAATATCCTCTACATGACCCAAAGACGAGACGAGGCCACCGCGAGTTAGATCATTATCTTCAATAATAATAAGGCGGATTTTATTCATTCTTTTTTTTTCATTCATAGCTTTTAAGTTTTTTCAATATCATTAAAATTAAACGATTATTTCTAAATAATTATAAGTATAACTTGAGGAGTATTTTTAATGAAAATTGAAATAAAAAGTTGGAATAAAAAAATACAATGATTGCAAATATTTAATCCAAAAGTAATATCTTGATATCCACTATTGAATACGGCTTAGATTCGTCTTGACATAAACCAAGTTAACTGACAAGCAAAATCCAAAAACATAACTAATACAAGCGATTTTAAAACAAATCCCCAATTAAATTTATTATTTTTACTGACTGACAGGCATCGAAAAATAATTTTATGCTTCTGAAAATAGTTGATTTTATAGGTTTAGCTTAAACATTGATATACTATTTTTGTGAAATTTTTGTGAATTGTTTTAGTCTGCTCTACGATCAAGCTGATTAATGATTAACTGGCAAAAACAAAGAATCCCTACGTTTAAATATTAGTAATCGTTCAGAGGAAGTGTAACAGCTACTGAGGTAACAAAGAAGGAGGAGTGGTTCCTTTACGATTAGCTCTAACCGCGTCAGTCATAAATTCT
>JBEIFD010000157.1:0-7771 GCA_040382535.1 Merismopediaceae cyanobacterium | reverse complement strand
TAAAAGCTTCTTGCTCAAGGGCTTTACGGAAAAACATACATCAAACATCGTCTTTTGTACCTTCCAATGAGTGTTATTGAGCGAAAAACACGCCATCAAAGAACTTTTGAACGGGATTCAGGAGGCTCAAAGCCTTATTCTTTCGTAGCCACAAACTCATGCGGAACTAGAAATATTCACCCATTGCTTTATCGGGTTATCAAACGATCATAAATAGTTTGCCATAAAGATAAATGCTCTTTGAAATTGAGAATAACTGCCAAATAATGACCTTGATGATCCATTAAAAACTGTAATTGATCCAATGCTGAATTATCTTTAATAACCTCATTCCATAACGATTGATGCTCTTGTAAATCCAATAAAACCCCCGTTCGACGTTGATGGTGATCCCGTAGGAATTGAACACCAGGAAGAGACGACAAATTATTGTTTTGATAAGCTTGATAATATTTGCCTCGCTCGCCAATACTAAAGTCATATTCCCCTAGCATTTGGGTTTCTTCAAGGGCATTTGAATTAGTTTGAATCATAATCTTTTTTCTCTTGATTTGTTGCAGGACGAGAACTAATAATACGAGTATGATAATTTCGTTCCGTATGAACCACGATGAGTAAACGATACCGATCCGAATATCCGATTGTAACAAATCTTTCTTCTTCTTGAGAATGCAATAAATCATAAAGAGTTATCGCAAAAGGATCGTCAAATACTGTCGCTGCTTCTATAAAAGAAACACCGTGTTTTTCGTAATTTATGATAGCTTTTTCTGTATCCCAGTCAAACTCAAGCATAATCAAAAAATCGAGGACAGGGAGAAAAACAATTCATCTCCCCATTCCCTAAACCCTAACCTAACAATTGCAAAGCGCGATCGCGTAAAGCTTCAGAAGTTAAACCATTGAAAGCCATCAATTGACCCGCACTAGCAGTCGTTTCGCCCCGCTTCCAAGCAAAAATATCTCGTTTAGCATTAGACCGCAACATCAATGGCTCTAATAAGGCACTACCGCCACCGATGACCCCAATTAAAGCATCACCCCCAAAAATACGTTCAAAGCCTGCATCATCCAAGAAATGACCATCCGCTTCCTTGCAAGTTTCCCATAGAACATCTTGGGGACGATAAAGACGACGGGGATTAATTACCGAGACAATTTTAACGCCAAATCCCTCTGCCTCAAGTTGGTTTGCCGCTTCAAAAACGGGAGCTAAAGTCATGTCGCCAATCACTGCGAAAACAACTTTTTTGTTACCTTCTTTTTCGTATAAAACAATGCCGCCATCTTGCAATCCTTGACGATTTTGTTCAAAGGTTGTGCGAATCGGCAAAGGTGATTTACTCGCCGTAATGGTGATTCCTTTATTCTTGGTTTGCAAAGCCCATTCGTAGCAAGCCTGAATCCCATTCGCGTCACAGGGAAACACAGGGAAAATATTGCCATTTCGCATCATGGCCGCAAAATAATTCTCAATTTCAGGGCGTTGATGTGTCCAACCATTGCGACCTTGCTCCAAAGCTCCCGCCGTAAACAGAGTAATGGTAGAAGGCGTGGGACGGCGTAATTCCGTCATCGCTTGGGTAACAGTCTGCCAAATCGGTAGCCCATTAATGGCAAAGGATTCGTAGGAACACCACAAACTTCTGGCTCCAAATAGGGTCAAACCAACCGCTAATCCCGCACAGGCATCTTCGCTCAGGGGTTCATACACCTGACCACTCGGCCCTTGGAAGTAGGTATCATCAACGGTGGGATGGACAATTTTTAAGCCGATATTGATATTATTAATCCCTGAAGCGGCGTTTCCATCGGCATTGGTTACGACAAAATTGGGATCTTTTTTCCCCACATGAACCACTAATTCTCCCATCACGGTGGTAGCAACTTTTTTCTCGCCGATCGCGAATTCGGTAAGCGGTAATTGGCCCAAATCCGCTAGGGGTAATTCGGTTTCAGTGACGACTTGACGGGAAGCAGGCCCGCCACCTGAGCGTTCAAAATTGGTACGGACTAATTGCCAAGCTTCGGGGGATAAAGCCAGTTCTTTTAAGGCACTGACAATATAATCTTTTTCTAAACTATCGCCTGGATATAAATTATGGGATTGCGCGCCCCGTTTATGAACTCCTGCACCCTTGAGTTGTTTAACGATTAAAACGGTCAGAGTTCCACCTAAAGCCGATTTTGCCGCTTGATCGGTGGCTTCTAGGATTGCTTGGGTAAATTCGAGACGTTTGGCAAAGGAAAATTGGGTACTATCGACATATTCCCCCGTTTGATTGGCATCATCAAAATCCTTGGCATTAACCAAAATTACTTTTTCAAAACCGTTACCCTGCCAATAATTAATCATCTCGGCATTGGATTTGGTGGAGACCATGCTGTGATGTTCTTGACTGTAGCCATTCCAGACTAAAATCGGCAAAAAGTTAGTGATTTGGGGATAAGCAGTGTGAAAATGTCCAAAACTACTCATGATGTAGGGTTCACCCAATCCGCCATCGCCGATAGTAACGGGAAAAAGAACGCCTGGATGTAATTTCGCGCCCGCCATTGCAAAGTGTTGACCCTGACCCAAAGGCCCCGCAGGCCCCAATAATCCTGGAATTTGACCTGATAAATGACCTAATAAACCGTGCATTTCCCGAAAACGATCGCCTAATTGCTGAACCGTATGAATGCCCATATCTTCTAGGGAGCGGTCTAGAAACATATTGCTATAGAAGCCAGGAGCATGGTGTCCCACTTCTGTCACCGTGTTTTTGTAACCCAGCATGACTAAAGACGCGATCGCATCTGCAATACTGGCAAACCCCCCAGGATGACCGGATTCCTTGCTGGCAGTAGTTTGTAGGGTCAGGTAACGCAGGGCATCGGCGGCCAAGAGGGTCTGATATACCGCATTAGGGTCACTGGCAGAGGCGATCGCGGTATTTTTTTCCGTAATGACAGCTTCTTTTCCATAGCGATCAAAATCGGGTAAGGATTGACCAAAGGACTGAATTCCTT
Source organism: Merismopediaceae cyanobacterium (assembly GCA_040382535.1). Classification (GTDB taxonomy): domain Bacteria; phylum Cyanobacteriota; class Cyanobacteriia; order Cyanobacteriales; family Microcystaceae; genus Snowella. The sequence goes on along the minus strand of JBEIFD010000157.1, from coordinate 4,759 downwards.
GGCAAAAGGCGGGGACGCACGCTTCAACGGTCATAGGGTTTTAGATTCCTGTCAACAAATAGGGATATTAATTAAATCTTACTCCTTTGTGTACAGGGACTTAGATCTATGAACAACCTATTTGTCATAGACAAAAGAGAATGGATAAACGGTAATGATGCGATCGCGGTCAAAATTAACCGCCGCCCACGATGGTAACAATTTCTAGGCGATCGCCGTTTTGGAGTTGGGTTTTTTCCCAATATTGTCGATGCAAAATTTCTCCGTTGTATTCTACTGCGATCAGACAAGAATTGAGTCCTAATTGAATTAAAAACTCAGGTAAGGTCGTTTCAGGGGAACAGGTTTGGCGATCGCCGTTGACAGTAATGAGACAGGAAGAATCAATCATAATAAATGGGCAAATAATAGATTTCTGGAAAGTTTAACTACATCCAATCGCCGACCAAAATATAGGGAGCCCAATAAAAAGGATGTTGATACCATTTATCCCCTAAAAGCGCGAGTTGAGCCTGGCGGAGAGCTTCGGCCTTAGTCACTTTTTGGTTAGCTAATTGTTGATATAATTCTCCCATTAATTTTGAGGTTGCTTGATCATTGACTGACCAAAGGGTGGCGATCGTACTTCTTGCCCCAGACCGCACCGCCATCCCCGCCAATCCTAATGCGGCTCTTTCGTCCCCTGCGGCAGTTTCACAGGCACTCAGCACTAAGAGATCAACTCCCCTATCTCCAGTGGGGTTACTCGATTTTAAAAGATTAGCCAACTGATTAATATCTAATAATTCATTCCAGGTGGCAATAAACGTATCCTGTAATTGGGAACTAAAGCGGCCATGGGTAGCTAAATGGACAATGGGAAAGGATTGATAGGTGAGGGATTTTTCGAGGGCATCGGGGGTAAACGCCTCATTGAGTAGAATTGAACTAGGCATTTGGGACTGAATTGCTTTTAATTCTTGCTTAACGTAGGTTAGGGGAGTAAAGCCTAGTTTTTCAGAATTTTCACTAATGCCAGCAAACAGGGTTTGGGTGAGATTTGGGGAATCTTTTTGGGGGCTTAAGAGTTTTAAGCCTGGCGTGAGGCTGACACGATATTTTTCAATCAAATATTGTTTACCGTCGTGGAGAGTGGCCATGGGAATATTTTTCAAGGGGCCATCCAGCACAAAAACCAAGGTTTTTAGATTTTTTTGAGCTAAAAAGTCTTTTTCTAGGGGACGCAGTAACCAATTATAAATTTTTTGAGACGGCGCGAAAAAATCCCGACGACTACGAATGACGAGGCTATAGCGCAAATCCGCGATCGCTGTTTGTAATTGTTCTGGCTCTAGGGGGGTATTAAAAACCTGGAGGGGTTGATGGGGGAGACTCAGAATAACGGCTAGGTGATCGGGCAGAATAATCGGGTAAATCACCGCCGCATCGGGGTCTAATTCATCAATATCTGCGGATTTGGTGGTTAAACAGGCCGCCCGAAAAAAGTTATTCAGTTCTTCTACCTGTAAAGATTCGATTTGTTCCCGTGCTTGCTCTAGGTCAGCTTGACTGATTTCTCCTTGGACATTGGGCGACAGTAACAAGCTAATAAACTCCCGATAAAGCAAATCCACATCCTGTTGAAAGGTAAACCGAAATTCCGAGTTGGCCGTAAGATCCTGACTTAGGGGTTGCAGAGTCGCGACGGCTCCGATATAGGCCGAAATAGCTGGTTCCCGTTGGGATTGCTGGGCCAAAATTCGCCCTAATTGCCATTGCCAGAGATAGGTCATTTCAGGCACATTTAACCCCTGGGATGCTTGCAGAGCTTTTTCGGTTAAATTCTGTGCGATCGCCCATTGTTGGGTTTGTTCATAGATTTTCCCTAAATTGCCTTGGGCATAGATTTCTCCCCGTTGATCCCCTAATAATTGAGCGTTTTGTTGAGCTTGGGCTAATCTGGCGGCGATCGCTTCCCAGGAGATTAAAGGAGATTGCTGATTATTTTTTAATTTTAAATCCGTTAATCGTTGGGCAAAATTAATTTGGGAATAAATTTGTTGATGGCTGAGGGGAAGTTGACTTAAGGTTTGATCAATCGTTGGTAACAGGGCAATCGCGGCAGGCCAATTTTTTTCATCGATCAATAATTTTAATTGGGCAAGTTGGGCCTTACTTTGTAACAGTCGAGAAACGGGAGGAGTAGCGGCCTGGATATACCAAGAAAGAGCTAATTCATTTTCTCCACTCGCTTCGAGAGTACGACCCAGACTAAAGGCGATCGCATTTTTTTGAGATGGATCAGGTAAATGGGTCAAAATCGCTTCTAAAACCGTTTGGGAACCCCCTAATTGCCCCAGATTACGCAGAGTATCCCCCAAGGTCAACCAGGCTTCCACTTGTAACGGGCTGAGGGTTTTCGGTAATTGGCTCAGGGATTGGGTTAATTGTTCAAAGCTTAATTGCTGACAGGTCAAGCCAGGTAAATTCAACGCATTGAGCATTTGTTGACAGGCACGGGGATAGAATCCCAAAACCCGTAACGCCCTAGCCTGATTAATTTTTCCGCGAAATTCTCCTTCTGTGTCTTTTAACTGCTGAAATAGTAAAGTCGCTTTTTGCCAACTTTTCAACGCTTCTTCCGTCTGCCCTTTGGCGAGTTGCAATGTTCCCCAAGTATTGAGGGACTCAGCTAAAACGTTTTTTCCCTTGGCATCATTTTCGACTAATTCCAAACTGGACGCGATCGCCTTTTCTGCTTTTTGCCAGTCTCCCTGCTGTTGGTAAGCTAGAGCCAGATAACTTAAAATTTGCGCCTGATTAAGGGTTTTTCCCTGCTGTTGATAATTTTGAGCAATGTTTTCCCAGAGCGCGATCGCCTTTCCTAAATGACCCTGTTGGTACTGGGTTTTTGCCGTTTGTTCCGTTTCAGTGACAATATTTTCAACAGGAGCAGTCTGGGCAACGGTGGGTAAATTTTGATTAAAAGAAAGTCCCAAACTCAACAAAAAAGTCAGAACAGCAATGAGACACAGGGAAACAGCACGAAATTTCATCTTTCAAGAAAAAGCATCCAATGACTCAAATAATACTCTTTAAATTCTTAACTTGCGATCGCAGAAAGTAAATCATCTATTTTGAGATTCAAAAATAAGGAAAATAACCTAAAGTTTTATGAAAGAAAATTCTACTAAAAAAGATCAATTGAGCGTGTTTTTTTGACTAATGGATGATTTCAGATAACCTAATTGGATAGTATAAGAAAAAAGGGGATAAAATCTATTGACTAGATTTCAATCTAACAGTTGAATTATGACAAAATTCCCCTATTTTACTCAATTAAGCTTAACCAATTTTTTCTTTGATGGAATCTAAAACGCCTTTAGCCTTGTCTTTGAGATCTTCTGCGGTTTGCATAGCGGCTGCTTCTACTTGCTTGGCTTGACCCTCGACCTTCATTTGAGTGTCTCCAGTCAATTCTCCAGCCGCCGCTTCGAGTTTGCCTTCTACACTTTTGGCAGTGGCTTTAATTTTATCTTCGATACTCATAATTGATTTTCTCCAAAAAATTGATTTTAAACGATTCTAACTTAGTCTTAACTCATTATCAACAGGTATAGGCATAGAAATAAGAATTTATTCGCCACCATCAGCAAAAATGATATGGTCACTCCGAACCCAGCCGACTGCTTTGGATTTTTGGAATTTGACTTTACACCAATTTAGATCACTCCCTGGTTGATCTTTATCTTGGACACAATTGATAACTTTAACTTTATCTCCCGCTAATCCATACTGGGGAGCCGTTGATTTAATGGTGGGTTGAGTCCGCACATAGATCCGTCCGTTACCACTGAGGGTTGAGATACCACGAGCGATCGCAGGGAAAGAAGTTAAGGTTAAGGCGATCGCTAGACCAACGCCGCCCCATAATGTCAATTTATGATTTGAAGATTTTTTCATTGATCAGTGTTTAAATGTATTCTATCAGTTTAAGTTAAAAAAACTTTTATACAGTGAATTTTATTTTTTTGTAATAAAATTTTTATCACAACTTAATATTTTATTTATTCTGAGATTAAATAGATTTAACATTTGATATTTGACGCAAACCCCAGGGATCGCAATAATAGGACTTAGACTTTCCTCGCTAACCCCGCTAACTTATGAGTAATGATATTCGTCTCGGCCAAACCTATCCTCTCGGAGCAACGGTTTTTGAAGAAGGTGTAAACTTTTGTCTTTTTTCTAAACACGCCGAAAAAATTGAATTACTCTTATTTGATGCACCCAATGACCCTGAACCTGCGAGAGTGATTGCTTTCGACCCTAAATGCCATAAAACCTTTTATTATTGGCATCTTTTAGTGGAAGGGTTAAAAGAAGGTCAAATTTATGCCTATCGAGTCTATGGCCCCAATGAACCCGAAAAAGGTCAACGTTTTGATGGTAGCAAGGTTCTCTTAGACCCCTACGCTAAGGCGATCGCGGGGGAAGAAATCTATGACCGCAAAAAGGCCATGCAATTTGGGATAGATAATTGCGCTTCGGCGTTGCGGGGAGTGGTGGTAAGCTCGAAAACAGATAGCTATGACTGGGAAGGAGATGTACCGTTACGGATTCCCTATGCTTCTAGTGTGATTTATGAAATCCATGTGGGCGGTTTTACCCAAAATCCCAATTCAGGTTTAGCTCCCCAAAAACGCGGTACTTTTGCAGGTTTAATCGAAAAAATTCCCTATTTTCAAGAATTAGGAATCACCACGATTGAACTGTTACC
>JBEIFD010000156.1:0-7779 GCA_040382535.1 Merismopediaceae cyanobacterium | reverse complement strand
AGCCAGTCCCAGACAGTTTTTCCATCATCATATTTAATGGTTTCTATGGTTTTAACCGTCTTGCCTTGTTTATCTTTTTCAATTTTTTCAACTGTTTTAGAAACAACAGGTTGGCTTTGTTTTATGTCACCCCAGAAAATTGTATCAAGTGTATCGCTAATCCCAGTTCCACCAGTCCAAAATAAAGGTCGTAACGTATATACAGTTAAAAAAATGCCAGAGAAACAAATTAGGGCAATCGTTGGCCGAGAGAACTTTTTAAATTCAGAAAGCGTTAGCCGAGAAAAATTTTTTAGCTGATTATCAAAAGAATGTTTTAGACCATCAAGATTATGACGCATTATTCAGAACAATAATTTATAATCAGTGATTGTATCGCAATTTTGTTCTCGCGTCCACAAATCTAAGCAGTGAATTTTTCAGATCCACAATCATGGGAAAATCTAATCGAAAAAACAAGTATTTCTACCTATTATTTATACCGAACGAGCTAAAAAAAAAGAATTAAAAATTTCATCCCCAGAAATCAGAATAAATAAACCACTCTATTCATTAAAATCAAATCAATAATTCATCCCTTAAAAAAGCCCAGAGAGCTTGCCCAGTAAGAATAATAGTCTCCTAAACCCCAAATCTAGACAGTCTCGAAATGCCTATTTTTCATATTTCATCAAGACTCAAAGAACACTGATTAACTTTAATTAACCTTCAAATTAAAAAATATCATGATCTTTTATATTGTCAAAGGGGCCAAGGTTTCCTATGCTTTTGTTAGGGTGAATAATTTTAGCCGCCCTCATCAAAATTTTCCCGCTTGAGTCCCTTGGGTTCGAGCTAGGTTTTTAGCGTCAGTCAAGACCTTATCCGTCCCTGAATTCTAAAACAGTGGAGAACTGAACTCATCCCATGAACTGGGGTGAAATCTAAAAAATATACTCTTTAGTCTGGCTTAAAGTTAAGCAAGGATACAATCTATGTCAATTGCAGTAGGAATGGTAGAAACATTAGGTTTCCCGGCTGTTGTGGAAGCAGCAGACGCAATGGTTAAAGCGGCACGGGTAACCCTAGTTGGTTATGAAAAAATCGGAAGCGGTCGCGTCACCGTCATTGTTCGGGGAGACGTATCAGAAGTCCAAGCTTCGGTCTCTGCGGGAATTGAATCCGCCAAACGAGTCAATGGTGGTCAGGTACTCTCTACCCATATCATTGCCCGTCCCCACGAAAACCTGGAGTATGTTCTCCCCATTCGCTATACCGAAGAAGTGGAACAGTTCCGAGCATACTAACACTTTCGGCTCGAATCAACAGTAGTCAATAGTACAAAAAATCTATTGCTCCCAGGAATCGGTCAGAAAAAAACAAAAAATAAATTTATATCTTTAGGAGACCTTAAATCGTATGTCAATTGCTGTTGGAATGGTGGAAACCCTCGGTTTTCCTGCTGTCGTCGAAGCGGCGGATGCAATGGTTAAAGCGGCACGGGTAACTCTCGTTGGTTACGAAAAAATTGGAAGCGGTCGTGTCACCGTGATTGTTCGGGGAGATGTTTCTGAAGTGCAAGCTTCTGTCAGTGCTGGAACGGAAAATGCCCGCCGAGTTAATGGTGGTGAAGTTCTTTCTACTCACATTATTGCCCGTCCCCACGAAAATTTAGAATATGTTCTGCCCATTCGTTATACCGAAGCCGTTGAGCAGTTCCGTGAAAGTGTCAACCCCCAACCCCTAAGACGGATCTAAGAGGCGACTAGCAAAATTATGCAAATTGCCAAAGTGCTTGGCACAGTGGTAAGCAACCATAAAACCCGCAGTCTCACTGGAATTAAACTCGTTATTCTCCAATTAATCGATGCCCAGGGTCAACTCTTGCCGAGCTATGAAGTAGCAGGTGACGTAGTTGGTGCGGGCGTGAATGAGTGGGTTTTGGTCACCAGAGGGAGTGCGGCTCGCAAAGATAGTGGGAATGAGGATCGTCCCCTCGATGCGATGGTGGTGGGCATTATTGATACTGTCACCGTTGACAATCGTTCTCTGTATAGCAAAAAAGACGAATATCGCTCTTAAAGGTTTAGAACAAAAAAACTAAACCTCGATAACTGATTGGGAGGAATAAATTTTCATGGTAGCCCGCACATCGGCGGCTCCTCCGACTCCTTGGTCGAAACACTTAGCCGAACCTCAAATTGATGAAACTGCCTATGTCCATTCTTTCTCGAACCTCATTGGGGATGTGAAAGTTCGGGCAAAAGTGTTGATCGCGCCTGGAACTTCTATCCGAGCCGATGAAGGAACGCCTTTTTATCTTGGTGAGCAAACCACGATTCAAGATGGCGTTGTGATTCATGGCTTAGAACAGGGAAAGGTCGTAGGGGATGACGGCCAAGAGTATTCGGTTTGGATCGGTCGGCAGACTAACATCACTCACATGGCCTTAATTCATGGGCCAGCCTATGTCGGGGATAACTGTTTTATTGGTTTTCGCTCGACGGTTTTTAATGCGAGAATCGGTCGCGGTTGTGTGGTGATGATGCACGCACTGATTCAAAACGTGGAGATTCCCCCTGGTAAGTTTGTTCCCTCTGGTTTTGTGGTTACGAATCAGGAACAAGCGGATCAATTGCCTGATGTTCAGGATCAAGACCGTGCCTACGCCCAACACGTTGTCGAAATTACGGGAGCCGTAAGTGCTAATTATCAGCAAACAGAAAACGGAAAGGGGATTACGCCCCTCCGAGATTCGACCTCTCGTTCTATAGATAGTGTTAATGAAACTAATTATGAAAATTCGGTGGAAACTATGAGTGTCAATACAGAAATTAGAAATCAAATTCGCTCTCTTTTGAGCCAAGGTTATACGATCGCTGGCGAACACGCTGATCAACGTCGTTTTAAAACGAAATCCTGGACGAGTTGCGGCACCGTTGACAGTTATCGAGAAGATCAGGTCTTGAGCGCGATCGCGGGCTGGTTACAGGAATACCAAGGTGAATATGTGCGCCTCTTGGGTGTGGATAAAAATGCCAAACGTCGGGTTTTGGAAGTGATTATCCAACGTCCTGGAGACGAACCTGGCACAAGCCGCACCACCACGACCACCAGTAACTTTGCCAGCAATGGTCACAGTAGCAGTAATTTAAAAGGCTTAAAAGTGGATGCCGTCAGCCAAGTCCGTTCCTTGCTCCATCAGGGTTGCAAAATTGGAGTAGAACACGCCGATGCCCGTCGCTTTAAAACCAGTTCTTGGTTAACGGGTTTCAGTCTGGATGGTGTGCGAGAAAGCGAAGCAATTCGTAAAATAGAAGCCTTTTTAGCCGAACATCCTGCTGAATACGTGCGTTTAATTGGCATTGATCCCGTCGCCAAACGCCGCGTTTCAGAAACCGTGATTCAACGCCCCAGCGAAACCCCTAGTCCTGTTCGGACGGCTAATAGTAGTGCATCGACGACTCACTTTAACTTCAGTAGCAATAATTCCAGTAACGGTGCAGGAGTTAGCTCTGACCTGATTAGTAAAATTCGTGCCTTGCTTTCTCAGGGTCATAAAATTGGTACAGAACACGCGGATAAACGTCGTTTCAAGATTAATTCCTGGGAAACCTGCTCTCCCATCGACAGTACCCGCGAAAGTGATGTAATTGCGGCCCTAGAAACCTGTTTACAGGAACACCAAGGGGAATATGTCCGCCTGTTAGGGATTGATCCCAAGGCTAAACGTCGCGTGTTAGAAACCGTGATTCAGCGTCCCGATGGAAGTGCGACAACGGGTTCTCGCACCACTGCAACGGCGGTTGCACCTTCTAGCAATGGCAACGGAAATTATGCCTCTGCCGCTAGTTCTAAAAGCCTAGATTCAGAAGTCGTGAACCACGTGCGATCGCTGTTAGCCCAGGGTCTTAAAATCAGCACAGAACACACTGATAAACGTCGTTTTCGTTCTAAATCCTGGGAAAGTTGCGCTCCCATTGCCGCTACCCGTGAAGCCGATGTTTTACGCGCCCTAGAAGGTTGTTTAGCCGATCATCAAGGTGAGTATGTCCGCTTGCTAGGGATTGATACCAAAGCCAAACGTCGTGTCCTAGAAGCCATCATCCAACGCCCTTAATCCATGTCCTTACCGCCTGTCCCGATTGAACATAATTCGGAGTTTTTCGTGAGTGGAAACGTTACCATTCACGAAACGGCGGCGATCGCTGCGGGCGTTATTTTGCAAGCCGCTCCCCACAGTCAAATTATCCTTAGAGAAGGCACTTGTCTGGGAAAGGGAACGGTTTTAAATGCCTATGGGGGAACCATTGAAATTGAAACGGGGGCAATTCTCGGCGCGGGAGTTTTGCTTGTCGGTCGAGTCACTATTGGTGCATCTGCTTGTATTGGAGCCGCGACCAGTATTTTTAATAGCTCCGTTGAAGCTCTCGCGATGATTCCTTCTGGATCTTTATTGGGGGATCATTCCCGCAGTTGGCAACCCAATCAGGTAGCGCAAGAAAATAATTCTCAATCAAATCCAGCATCCCAAGAGAGTAAATCCAAATCCCAGACCATTCCTTCGCCTTGGGATGAAGAATTAATGACGGGTGGCTCATCCTCAAAAAAACATGAAAAATCTGTAACTGCTCCAGAGAATATTCCCTCTGCACCTCCCAGCGAAAAAATCCCCACTAATACGGAGCCAGAGATTATTAATTTTGTCTCACCCGTTACGCCTGAACAGGGTGGTTCTCTACAAAAAACGACTGTTATCGGCAAAGTTTATATTAATCAACTCTTACTCAGTCTTTTTCCCGAACGCGAGGCTTTTAAGAAAGCTTCCCAAAATCCCTAATGAACACAAACGATGACATGGAAAGGGATTAATCTTACTGTCGCGTTAAACTCAAAAACTTATTTAAAAGGAATTTCACTCACTAAGACTGCCATAACTGATATTGAAAATGGATTGGAACGACATTCTGCACTCCCTAAATGGGATATCTTTATTCGATCTGTTAGTGGGTAAATTTATTGATACAAATCGCCTTAAGTAAAGATCGAGAGAGTAGTATCAAAGAAATTTGTGAAATTGTCGGCATTTCTCCCAATACTTACAATAAATACATCAATTATTGTTAATATAGAACCAAACTTTGGTGATTCTTTACTCTCATTGTCTCTAAATAATGCCTTTTGAACAAGAATTAGATATTTACCTACGATCGCGTTTTACGTTAATTATTCTGGTGACACCAGAGGAGGAACGGGCGTTACAGGCAGTTAAGATAGTCTGTGAAAAAAGTCAGCGTCCCTGTATTACTTGGGATATGGCAGATGGGTTTCTATCTTTAACGCAGGGGAAAGGAAATACGTCTTTACCAACAGCTAAAGATCCGTTGACGGCTTTGGAGCAGATTGATAAGACAGATACGGATGCTTTATTTGTTCTCAAGGATTTCCACGATTGCTGGGGCAATGCTCAATTGAAACGGAAATTACGGAGTGTCGCCCAAAGATTGAAATTCACGAAAAAATCGATTATGGTTACATCACCTTCTAGTCAGATTCCTGCGGAGTTAAAGGATGAAGCGGTGATCGTAGAATTTCCGTTACCAAAGCAGGCAGAGTTGGAGATAGTTCTCAATCGTCTGATACAAACGCCTGGGGTGAAAGTCAATTTAACGAAGTTAGGGAAGGAAAAGCTAATCAAAGCGGCTTTGGGTTTAACGGCTTCCCAGACGCAACGGGTTTTTTCTAAGGCGATCGTTAGTGGTGGGGTTTTAGATGAGCGTGATATTGCGTTGGTCACGGAGGAGAAGAAGCAGATTATTAAGGAGAGTCAGGCTTTAGAGTTTTTTGCGGTACATGAAACGCCTGCGGATGTGGGGGGGTTAGATGTTCTCAAGGATTGGTTACGGTTACGGGAGCGGGCTTTTACCCAGGAGGCTCAGGATTATGGTTTGCCTGCGCCGAAGGGGATTGCATTGATTGGCATTCCAGGGACGGGTAAAAGTTTAACGGCGAAGATGATCGGGGGTTTATGGCGATTACCGTTATTGCGGTTAGATATTGGGGCGTTATTTGGGTCGTTGCTGGGGGAATCGGAGGCGAGGACTCGCAAGGCTTTGGCGTTAGCGGAAACGGTGGCCCTTGTATTCTTTGGATTGACGAGGTGGAGAAGGCGTTTGGGTCAGGGGGGTTAGATGGGGGTGCAAGTACCCGCGTTTTTGGGACGATTTTGACTTGGATGCAGGAGAAGACGGCTCCTTGTTTTGTGGTGGCGACGGCGAATAATATTACGCAGTTACCGCCTGAGTTGTTACGGAAGGGGCGATTTGATGAGATTTTCTTTTTGGATTTGCCGACTTTATTGGAGCGTCAGGAAATTGTTAAGGTTCATCTCCACAAGCGGAATCGTTTTCCCCAGGATTTTGATATTCTTAAACTAGCTAATGCTTCGGAGGGTTATGTGGGGGCGGAAATTGAGCAAGCGATTATTGATGGTATGTATGTGGGGTTTAATCAAGGTCGGGAGGTGATGACGGAGGATATTTTGTTGGCGTTGGGTCGCCAGGTTCCGTTATCTTTATCACAAAGAGAGGCAATTTCTTTTTTACGGGATTGGTTACGAGAAGGGAGGGCGCAATCAGCTTCTTTTGAGGAAGTTCGACAAGCAGAGCAAGCTTTTGTACCGTTACAGTTAGAAATTTAAGAGGAAAATTATTATGGAAGAAGATGACGGTTGTGGTTGTTTAATTGGTTGTTTAATTATATGGTTGCTGGTTGGACTAGCGTTGTGCCTCAACGATTTGACTCTTTTTCAGGGCATCGGATGGTTAATGCTGGTTAGTCCATTTGTGGGATTTGCTTATATTGGGATTATTGCAATTCCCAAAAAAGCTTTTGAAAAGGCTGAAAAGGGTTCAGAAAAAGATATTGATGTTCTAATTAATTCGGTTGTTGACAATAGTTTTGGTTCTTGTTATAGGGCTAAACTATTAACTAAGTTGAAATCTAGTCAAGCCATTAATTTATTTTGTCAGCGATGGATAAAAGAAAGACAGGAGAAACTAACAAAGATTTTACTTCAAGCAGGTTATGTAGCAACTCAACCCGACGATCTTAGGGTATTAACTGCATTAAAAGTTAATAAAATTCAAGCTTGTCTTGACCAAAATCCGAAGCTGATTAGATGGCTATTGGCAGCTTTTGAAGATCAAGATATGGAGATTTCCAGTCGTGCCAAACAGTATGCAATCTGCTTATCGAATCAATCCGCAATTGATGAATTATTTTCCTTATTTGTAAAAAAAAATAACCAAATTGCTTATCAGTGCATTGAGCAAGCTAAATATCAATCAACCAATATAAACTATAAGGCCCTCTTTCATTTTCTGCGCGATGAGTGGGATGCCTATGATGAATTAGATTTTGATCAAGCAATTTTGCAAAAACTCTACCAATCGGTTTCTTCAGAGTTACGAAAAACTATTGCGGAAAAAGCAAGGAAGCGCGGCTGGACCGAGTGGTTGAGGGTGGCTAAAAAAAGTAGGAAAAAGATGACTCCAAAGGAGTGGGAAATTACCATTTCTATCCTCAAAAATAATCGAGAGTTGGCCAAAATGTGGCAGTTAGTCAAAGAATCGCCGATTTGGGTTGCTCAAAAGCTCTTGGTAGTGTTGTCGCAAGGTTCTTATCAACCTTCTTCAGCAAGTGATGCTTTTTATCAACCATTATTGTTATTAGCTAATCGGTGTCCAACGATCAAGATTGCTGAGGTTAATCCTGAGAATAAAAGTCAACTTCTTTTTT
>JBEIFD010000155.1:0-7782 GCA_040382535.1 Merismopediaceae cyanobacterium | reverse complement strand
TCACATCAAAATTACCCGATAAAACATCCCTACCTTCGGCGTTACCAATAAAGGGAATGTGGGGATTGGCTTCTAATCTGTCGTAGGTCTGGAGGGCTAAATCATTCCCCTTGGTCGGTTCTTCCCCAATATTGAGCAGTCCCACCTTGGGATCTTCCGTTCCCATAACGTATTTACTATAAACCGTTCCCATGAGGGCAAATTGTTCTAAATACTTGGGCTTACAGTCCACATTCGCGCCCACATCTAGGACGATGACCGATTTATCCGCGAGTAACGTGGGAAAAACCGTCCCGATCGCAGGTCGATCAATGCCTTTAAGCCGTCCTAAGCGCAATAAAGCAGCCGCCATTGCCGCCCCTGAATGGCCCGCCGAAACGACAGCGTCTGCCCGATTTTTTTTGACTAACTCCATCGCCACATTAATGGACGCTTTGGGTTTGCGACGGAGGGCTGTCAAAGGTTCTTCATCCATCGAAATTACCCCTTCTGCATCCACAATTTCTAAATTTTGGGGACTGGCGGGATGTTGCTTGAGATAGGTCTCGATTTGTGCGCGATCGCCGACCAGGAGAACTTCCACGTCTAATTCTTCACTAGCACGGATGGCTCCCGCAATGATTTCATCGGGGGCGTGGTCTCCTCCCATTGCGTCTAAGGCGATTCTGGCGCGAGTTGCTGTCATGGCTCAAGGTAATAAAAGCTTTCCAGATTTTAGCAGATACTCCGATCAATTCCGCACTTTCAAAATGCGCTGAATGGGTCACAAAGTCGGCGACTAATTATCCAATAGTGTAAACAATTCTGGTCATGCCGATCAGCCTTTTTTTCTTAAAACAACTCTTCCGTCCCCATTTGCTTTAAAAATGCGATCGCCTGATCGTAGAAACGGAACTTTTTTTCACTCCGACGAAATGCAGGGGTATGTACCATGCGTTTACCATTGAGCCATTCTACCCCATGATGTTTGTGCAATAATTCGTGATATAGCACAAATTCGACGACAAAATGGGGAATATCTTTGCGATCCAAACTAGGACTGAGAACCACTCGGTCTCTCGCACTCTCGTAATGCCCTAACTTGCGGGTCGTTAAAATGGAATTCCAACAAAGTCGGGGTTTGATAAAAGACGAATCTAAATATTCCTGACTGACAGCCCTAAATAATTCGTCTAAATCATGATATTCACCCTGAGCATTTTCTGAAAAAACTTGAGCAATTAGGTCAATCTCTAAAATAATTTCACGATAGGCTTCCGAATTAGCAAAACGACGAATCAGGTTTTTGGTTTCAGGTGTTTTTTTGATCAGAACAGATTCCATGACTGATCGAATGAGATGCTTTTCGGCCGCAATAAATCCTTCACTCAGTTGAATATGGGTTAATTGGGGGGTTATTTTAGCTTTATACACCGCAGAACAGTGGACGAGTTCAATCAACAAAGAAGAGGATTTGGGGGAATGGGATTTTGTAATGCTGTCAGCCATTTCTAGGGCATGACTAACGACTTGACAATGGCGATGGAGATTCCCCTCATCGGTTAAAAACTCCATCCAAGAATAAGCGGCACGGGAAGGGGCAGGTAGATCGGCAGGGGTAGCTTGATTTTTTTGACAAAGCTCGTTGATTTCCCTAACTTCTAGCTTGAGAATGGTTTCTAAACGCTGAAAAATAAAATTTTTCGTCTTTGCCTGCTGAAAAATCATCTGATTAACCAAAGACTGTTGCTTGAGAATGTTAGTAATTCTAAATTTAGCCATTGAAAAATTAACAATAAAGAATGATAATCAAAAAAAGAGAGATTTAGAGCTATTCTAAACGCTTTTGCGGTATGGTGAATTTACATAATTTTTAGGAAACGTTATGGTCGCTCAATCCCCCACAGAACCCACTTGGTTAACGATTATCCGCCTGTTGCGTTGGGATAAACCCGCAGGTCGATTAATTTTGATGATTCCTGCGCTCTGGGCAGTGGTTTTAGCCGCCAAAGGATCGCCTCCTTTACCCTTGGTTGGGATTATTATCTTAGGAACCCTGGCAACCAGTGGTTTGGGTTGTGTGGTCAATGACCTCTGGGATCGGGATATTGATCCCCAGGTGGAGCGCACGAAAAACCGTCCCATTGCCGCCCGTGCTTTATCGGTGAAAGTGGGAATTGGCATTGCAATTATTTCCCTCATCTGTGCGGCAATTTTAGCTTTTTATCTCAATCTCCTCAGTTTTTGGCTTTGTGTCGGTGCGGTTCCTGTGATTGTTGGTTATCCCTTGGCCAAACGAGTTTTTCCTGTTCCCCAGTTAGTTTTATCCCTTGCCTGGGGTTTTGCGGTTTTAATTAGTTGGTCAGCCGTTACCAGTTCCCTTGAACCTGCTACCTGGGTTTTATGGGGCGCGACGATTTTTTGGACATTGGGATTTGATACGGTTTATGCGATCGCGGATCGGGAAGATGATCTCCGCATTGGTATTAATTCGAGTGCGATCTTTTTCGGCAAATATGTGGGGGAAGCGGTGGGAATCTTTTTTGCTTCGACCATTGGTTCCCTCATTTATCTGGGTACGATTTTGCCGTTAAATATTTGTTATTGGATTAGTTTAGCGATCGCGATCGTCGGTTGGGGAATCCAATATATCCGTCTCAGTCAACTCGATGTTCCTGCGTTTACCTATGGTCAGATTTTTGGACAAAATGTTTGGTTGGGCTTTATTTTATTAGCTGGAATGATAATCGGATGGCTATAAAAATGAGTAATTGATTCTTAAGTGCAATTACTTTTTAGAACAGACTGAGATAAAAAAAACTTACCTGAATAAAAAAATGCGATCGCGATTATAATCACCTAATTTTGTCGATTGAAATCTCTTTTTTAGCTTAGAATTAACTAGATAGACTCCGTTCTAACTCAATGTAACACATTTTTTGAATTTTGAAATAATTGGGGACTATTAAGATGACTTTTCAGACTCAGGCCTCATTTTATAACGTCTTCAATTTCAATACGAAGGCCGATACTAATGACCTAATTGTTACCTATTGGTATGAAGGATATTGCCCTAATACGGGAAAATTACTGCGATTACCCCGCACTCATCAAATAGAAGCGATCGCTAGGGAATTGATGCAATCGTTAGCAGAAGATCCGATTTTTTCAAAAGAAGGAAAAATGTATGGTGTTTTATTAGTCGAAACTCAGAGTGGAAATCAGATACTAAAAGCATTTTCAGGATTATTACAAGGTCAATCTCAGAAAGAAGGTTGGGTTCCGCCAATTTCAGGACAAGGAAAATTAGTGTTAGCCGAGAATCAAACTCTCGCTGAATTAGAACACATTAAACAACAAATTTTGCAGTTAAAATTTATTCCCGAACGTCAAGAATATGAGAGATTATTTTAAGATTTTAGTCAACAGTTAGTGGAGTTAAATTTAATTCATGCTCAACGAAAGGAAGAACGAAAAAAACAGCGTGAATGTTTATTTTCAAACCCACAAAATGAAGAAATAGCCTACCAATTAAATAAATTACAGGAACAAAGTAAGCGGGATGGGATGGAAAAACGTCGTTTGAAACGCCAACGAGATGAGCAACTACAACCACTACAAAGGATCATTCAAGAAGCTGATCAAGCCATACAGCAACTCAAGCAAGAACGAAAAATACGATCGCGCCAACTGCAAACCCAAATGCACTGCACCTATTCTCTCACGAATTTTGCGGGAAATTCCCTTTCTTTGAAGCAGTTAATGCCCCAGGGTTTACCGACGGGAACGGGGGAATGCTGTGCGCCGAAATTACTCCACTATGCGGCGACTCAGGGATTTAAGCCTTTGGCAATGGCAGAATTTTGGTGGGGGAGTGGAAGCAAAGAGCAGGGAAAATTTTATGGAGCTTGTGCAGAACGCTGTCAACCCATCATGGGCTTTTTATTGTCAGGTTTAAGTAAATTTGATAATATTCCTAGAATTGCAGGCGATTCTCTGCCGATTATTTATGAAGATGAATGGTTAGTCGCGATCGCGAAACCTGCTGGCTTATTGTCGGTGCCTGGTCGTCATTCAGCAAAGGGGGATAGTGCCTTTAGTCGATTGCGAAATTTGTTAGCCGATGGCATGAATTTACGCCCTGTTCATCGTTTAGATCAGGATACTTCAGGAATTTTGTTATTTGCTCGTAATTTGGAGAGCTATCGTTCCCTTAGTCGGCAGTTTGAACAGCGACAAGTTTATAAGATTTATGATGCAATGTTGGCAGGAAGGGTGATTCTCTCCGAGGGAACTATTAATTTGCCGCTCTGGGGAGATCCGACTCACCGCCCCTATCAAGTGGTGGATTGGCAACGGGGAAAGCCCAGTATGACTAAATTTCGGGTGATTTCTATGGGAGAAATTTATACTCAGGTTGAATTTATTCCTTTAACAGGACGCACCCATCAACTCCGTGTCCATGCGGCGGATTCCCAGGGGTTGGGGATTCCGATTGTAGGCGATCGCTTATATGGGGTTGCCAATGAGGGTGAGCGTTTGTGTCTTCATGCTAGAGAACTTCATTTTCTCCATCCGCGATCGGGGGACAGGATGATTATAAGAACCTAACTTTTCCCGTTAAGTCTGAAAACAATGATAGGATAAGGGTTTAAAACTTGCAAAGAACGCTGACTATTGGTTTAAAATTTAATCCGTATGGAGTAGTAATTACCGTACTTTCTGAGCTAAACTATTGCATTATGAAGATAAATAAAGTAAGAATAGAAGAACCAAGGATGCTGTATCCCTATTCACTGCTCTCGCTTTTGACACCTGTTTTAGAAAAACGACTTCTTCAGAGCAGTCCCCCCTTGTAAAATCTTTCAACAATTTAGTAAATATCCGTAAATTAACCAAATTTATGACAAAAACACTTGCCCATCCAATGGAAAAGTTTCAGCGCAAAATGGCCTCTCTTGTCGAGTCGAGAGCCATTAAACCCAACGATAGTCTCTGGAAATTAGCCTTGCTCTATGGCGATGAATGGAGTTTCTGGAAAAAAGAACTAGAAGATTTTGGCTTTGGAATGCAAGACCCCATCAGTGAAGTGTTGAAAGTTGAAGCCTGGGACGAGGATTAATCAATAACTTCGCTTGAGAGCGGTTGCATACTTGCAGTTTTCTGCAACCGTCTTCAGAGAAATAATTCGCGATCGCGTTTAGTAGCCTGTAATTGTTCATTCAATGCGGGCCATTTTTCTTGGTCAATTAAATCAATCACCTGGTCTAATTGCTGACGGTAAGCAATCAGCGATCGCAACAGGGCGGGGCGATTGTATTGGGCCATCATAATACCCAATTCAGGATTGCCGCCTCCCACCCGACTCGTATCTCGAAAACCCGAACTCGCTAAACGTTGGGCTAAGTGGAAAATAGCGGGATCGGATTCTCCCTGACACGCTGAGATTAAACTGGCACTAATCATCACGGGCAAATGGGAAATCCAGGCAACGGCTTGATCATGGCTTTGGGGATCACATTGATATAAGGTTGCGCCTAAAGCGTTAACCAGTTCTGCCATTTGGGCTAAATCTTGTGGTTTCGTCTGCTTTGTCGGCGTAAGAACGTAGGGCGCGTTTTTAAATAGTCCAAATTGAGCCGCTTCAATGCCTTGATCTGCCGTTCCTGCCATCGGATGACCACCCAGAAAGTTTGGCCAAAGCAAAGAACATTCTTTTACACTCGAGCTTTTAACGGAACCTACGTCTGTTATTAGGGTTTCTTTTTGTAAATAAGGGATTAAAGTTTTAAGTGTCGGCACAATGACCGCGATCGGAGTACACAGAAAGATTATTTCGGCCTCCGATAATAAAGAAAAATCCACACTCGCTTGCTCGACCGCTCCCCGTTCTGTCGCTCTGATGCAGGTTGCTGGCTGACGAGAAATACCCAGTACCGAAAAGCCCTGGGCGCGAAAATCTAGACCCAATGATCCCCCAATCAATCCCAATCCCACGATGCCAATTTTCATTAATTGATTCAATCCTGGCAGTAATAATCGGAGCAATAAATCGCCTGTTCCGTATTGGCAATGCTAGGGCGGACAGTACATTTAAGATAATGCGTATTTGTAAAAAATTGACAACGGGTGCAGGGAATTTGGTGCATTTGTCGCGATCGCGTGGCAGTATCTTTAATGCCTTGCCAGAGTGTCCATCCCAACAGAAATAAAAAGCTCCAAGCAAAGCAAAAACAAAGAGGGATGAGGATGGGGTCAATGATGTGCAGAAACCAGGGGATAAGCCGTAACATCGTGAATTTATTAGGAAATGAAGGAGGATTGACAGCAGATTTTAAACATCTAGTTAACCTCTAATTGTGCCATGAATCCTTCTAGATCCATGACGCGATCACAGGTTAACTTTATAAATCGTTAGGTTTTCCCTCCTGTATAGGATTGACAAATGGTTGATTGATCCCGCTTAATACAGAAAGTAGTGTTTATTTCCGTATTCTGTATGACTTTAATTGATACTCACAGTTTTAATACCATTGTTTTGTTATTTGGAACTCTCTTTTTTGGAAGTCTGCTCGTTTGGGCAATTTGGTTTGCTTTTAATATGGATTAGAAAATTTAAAAATTACATTACTTTATATTAGGCGATCGCCATTTTTTTAAAGATATTTTGTTTTTTATAAGATAGAACTCCCAACTATTAATAACAGGAATAAAATGATGCCTTGGAAATTTTTTGCCGATCGCGGGGGAACCTTCACCGATATTGTTGCCATTACTCCAGATAATCAAATTATTACCCATAAATTATTATCCCAAAATCCAGAGCGTTATGAGGATGCGATCATTCAAGGGATTCGAGATATTTTAGGATTATCTCCCCAAAATTCCCTGACCTCAGAACAAATTGAAGTCATCAAAATTGGTACAACCGTCGGGACAAATGCTTTATTAGAGCGAAAAGGCGATCACACAGTTTTAGTGATTACCAACGGATTTAAAGATGCCCTAAGAATTGGTTATCAAAACCGACCTGATATTTTTGCTCGTGAAATTATTTTGCCCGAATTATTGTATGAAGAAGTGATTGAAATAGAAGAACGAATTGATGCTCAAGGTCATGAATTAATACCGCTTAATTTAGAACAAATCAAAACAGATTTAATCAAAATTTATCAATTAGGCATTCGGAGTTGTGCCATTATTTTTATGCACAGTTATCGTTACCCTGATCATGAAAAAAAAGTTGCTAAAATTGCCGAAGAAATTGGCTTTACTCAGATATCTGTTTCCCATCAAGTTAGCCCCTTAATGAAACTTATTTCACGGGGAGATACAACGGTTGTAGATGCCTATATTTCGCCTATTTTACGACGCTATGTTGATCAAGTCACTAATCAATTAAATAATAACGAAAAATCATCCATTAAAATAATGTTTATGCAATCCAATGGGGGATTGACTAATGCTGACAATTTTCAAGGAAAAGATAGTTTATTATCAGGCCCCGCAGGGGGAATTGTCGGCGCAGTTCAAACTAGTTTAAAGGCAGGATTTAACAAAATTATTACCTTTGATATGGGGGGAACTTCCACCGATGTGGCCCATTTTAAAGGAGAATACGAACGCCAATTCGAGACAGAAATTGCGGGGGTTAGAATGCGAGTTCCCATGATGGCAATTCATACAGTTGCGGCTGGTGGAAGTTCGATTCTACAGTTTGAAAATAATCGTTATCAAGTCGGGCCAGATTCGGCGGGAGCAAATCCAGGCCCTGCTTCCTATCGTCGGGGTGGCCCCTTGTGT
>JBEIFD010000154.1:0-7818 GCA_040382535.1 Merismopediaceae cyanobacterium | reverse complement strand
CGTTTTTTTTCGGACTTACGCACTCTTACTACTTATTTTGTCTTTGATCACTGGCAACACCTTCTTGATTTTATGCTTGAGCAATTTGACCCTCTGCTCCCCGCTAATTCCTCCTGATTTTTCAAATTTAGAATTGCTGTGAGTTGAGATCCAAGCCTTGAGGATTTACGGATTTACGGTAAGATCTTAAATTGGTTCTATAAAATACGTGCCGACCGCCCAATGGTGCATCAGGATATTCAGTGCAGTGGACTTAAATCAGATTTTTCCAACTAAAAACCCGATAATCGGCGTAGTTCATCTGTTGCCCTTACCCACTTCAGCCCGTTGGGGAGGTAGTCTTAAGGCCGTTATTGAACGAGCAGAACAGGAAGCCACCGCCCTTGCCGCAGGGGGAATTGATGGCATTATTGTTGAAAATTTTTTTGACGCGCCCTTTACAAAAGATCAGGTCAATCCCGCCGTCATTAGTGCTATGACCTTGATTGTTGATCGCCTTATGAATCTCGTGGTCGTTCCCGTTGGTCTAAATCTTTTACGGAATGACGCAAAGGGAGCTTTGGCGATCGCTTCCTGTGTTAATGCTCAATTTATCCGAGTCAATGTCCTCAATGGCATCATGGCAACGGATCAGGGATTAATAGAGGGAAATGCCCATGAAATATTACGATTTCGTCGAGAATTAGGCTCTGATATTGCAATTTTTGCAGATGTTTTAGTCAAACACGCCCGACCCCTAGGAACGCCTAATTTAACAACGGCCGTTCAAGACACCATTGAACGCAGTTTGGCTGATGCTGTTATTCTTTCGGGTTGGGCCACGGGCAGTCCGCCGACCCTAGAAGATTTGGAACTGGCCACCGCCGCCGCGAAAGGAACTCCCGTATTAATTGGTAGTGGAGCGAATTGGGATAATATTGGCCAACTCATGCAGGCCGCCGATGGAGCGATCGTGGCCAGTTCCCTAAAACGCCAGGGAATGATTCATGAAACCATTGATCCCATTCGGGTGGCTCAATTTATCGAAGCTGCCAGGGAAGTGAGTGCGGCTAAATTAATCGAAAAAACGGCCGATCCTGTCCCGAATCCTGTTTAAATTGCTCCTGAAATCTAGACTCGGTTGAAGCAGAGTAAAATAGGGGAATCTCTATTTTGAAAGCTTTAATGAGTGGAGATTTTCTTTTCGCGACTTCCTATGTCTAATTCTGCCCCGTTACTGATTCTGATCGATGGTCATTCCCTCGCTTTTCGTGCCTATTATGCGTTCGCGCTGTCTCGAAAGGGGCCACTCCGCACCGTCAGTGGCATTCCGACCAGTGTGTGTTTTGGTTTTTTAAATTCCCTGGTGCAGGTGATTGAGTCTCAGAAACCCCAGGCGATCGCGATCGCGTTTGACAGAAGGGAACCCACCTTTCGCCATCAAGCCGATGTGAACTATAAAGCAGACCGAGAGGAAACGCCCGAAGATTTTATTATTGACCTGAGAAATTTACGGGAATTATTAGCGGCCTTAAATTTAGAAACGATTACCTACGCGGGTTACGAAGCTGATGATATTTTAGGAACCCTTGCCTATCAAGCCAGCCAAGCGAATTATCAAGTAAAAATAGTCAGTGGCGATCGTGACTTATTTCAATTAGTTGATCCTGATAAAAATATTAGTGTTTTATATTTAGAAAGAAATCCGTTTCAAGCAAAAGGCAGTGAAGGTTATAGCGAATTTGATCAAGAAGCTGTTAAGACTAAAATGGGAGTCACGCCCGCCCAAATTGTTGACTACAAAGCTCTCTGTGGAGATAAATCGGATAATATTCCTGGGGTAAAGGGAATCGGCGAAAAAACGGCGGTAAAATTGTTGAATGAATACGGAACCCTAGAAGCAGTCTATGAAAATTTATCGAATATCAAAGGAGCCATTAAAACTAAATTAGAAACGGGTAAAGCCGATGCAGAACATTCCCGTCATTTAGCCGAAATTGTCACCAATGTACCGTTAGAAAATTCCCTAGAAACTTTTCAATTAATAGGTTTTGATACTGCCGCGCTGAAATCGGTTTTAGAAAAATTAGAATTAAGAACCTTTCTAGAAAAATTAAATCAATTACAAGTGCAGTTTGGCGGAGAAATTGTTACACCGCCTCCATCAGTTATTACGACCATTGAATCGAGCGATCCCCAACAACTTTCTCTTTTTAATACCGTTGCGACGACGGCCAAAATTGAACCCAATCCTTCCTATCAACAAGCCCAAACGATCGTTCAACCAGAAATTATTGATACTCCTGAAAAACTCCATAATCTAGTCCAAAAATTACAAACCTATACTAATCCTGATTTTCCCGTCGCCTGGGATACGGAAACCACTGGATTAGACCCTTTTACCGTTGATTTAGTGGGAATTGGTTGTGCCTGGGGAGAAGCCATCACCGATATGGCCTATTTTCCCGTCGGGCATACTGATGGTCAACAGTTAAGTAAATTAGAAGTTTTAGAAGCATTAAAACCCATCCTAGAAAGCGATCGCTATCCCAAGGTTTTTCAGAATGCAAAATTTGACCGACTGATTTTTAAACATCAAGGAATTAATATTCAGGGCGTTGTGTTGGATACCATGTTAGCCAGCTATGTGTTGCACCCTGAACAGAACCATAATTTAACCGATTTATGTCGCCGCTATTTACCCGATATTGTTGCCCTGAGTTATAAAGATTTGGGCATTCCTAAAGGTAAAAATATTTCCCATGTGAGCATCGAAATTGTTGCAAATTATTGTGGGTTAGATGCCTACAGTACTCTATTATTAGCTCCTAAATTACGGGCAGAATTATCGGGCTTGCCTGAACTTGAAAAACTCTTATTAACCATTGAACAACCCCTAGAGCCAATTTTAGCCGCGATGGAAGATTGGGGAATTCGCATTGATGTTAATTATTTGCAAGAACTTTCTCAACAATTAGAACAAGATTTGCACATAATTGAAACCGAAGCCTACCAATTAGCAGGAGAACAGTTTAATCTAGCCTCTCCTAAACAATTAGGAGAAATTTTATTTGAAAAATTAGGGTTAAATCTGAAAAAATCCCGTAAAACTAAAACGGGTTATTCCACCGATCATGCAACCTTGGAAAAGTTACAGGGGGATCATCCTTTAATTGATGAAATTCTGAATCATCGCACTCTGTCTAAACTGAAATCTACCTACGTTGATGCGCTACCCCTGTTAGTTAACCCCAAAACTCAACGGGTACATACGGATTTTAATCAAACAGTGACGACAACTGGTCGCCTTTCTTCTTCTAATCCTAATTTACAAAATATTCCGATTCGGACTGAATTTTCTCGCAAAATTCGTCAGGCATTTATTCCTAAAGAAAATTGGATTTTAGTGTCTGCGGATTATTCCCAAATTGAACTCCGAATTCTGGCCCATTTAAGTCAAGAACCTGTTTTATTAGAAGCCTATCGCAATCATCAAGATGTCCATGAAGTAACGGCTCGATTATTGTTTGATAAGGACATTATTACCCCTGCTGAACGGAATCTGGGTAAAACGATTAATTTTGGGGTTATTTATGGCATGGGAGCGCAACGTTTTGCCAGGGAATCAGGCGTTAGTTCAGAGGAAGGACGCAAGTTTATCGATCGCTATCGACAAAAATATTCCCAGGTTTTTAACTATTTAGAAACGATGAAAAAATGTGCGATCGCCGATGGTTTTGTAACGACGATTGAGGGCCGTCGGCGTTATTTTGAATTCGGCAGTCAGAGTTTACGCAAATTACGGGGCGTTGATCCCCAATTTTTGGATTTGGAGGCGATCGATTTTAATTACACCGATGGTCAACTCTTAAGGTCTGCGGCGAATGCTCCGATTCAAGGGTCTAGTGCGGATCTGATTAAAATTGCAATGGTCAAAATCGATAAAATTCTAGCCAATTATCAAGCGAAACTCTTATTACAAGTCCATGATGAATTAATTTTTGAAATGCCCCCAGAAGAATGGGAGATTTTAGAAAGCCAAATCAAAAATACGATGGAAGAAGCGGTTTCTCTGAGCATTCCTCTAGTAGTTGAAATTCATGCAGGCAAAAACTGGATGGAGGCTAAATAATAGATTAAACTTTTTATTAATTGATGAAAAACGCGATCGCGGAGTTGAATGAATTAAATGGAAATTTAATTTTCAATAATATCTAGTATGAAGGATATTTTACGCCGCTCCATTCCTGTCACCTAAACGACTTAATCAACAGAAAGCTTCTCAGATGTAACCTAACCTTCTATATTAAAAGGTAATCTCCGTTCAAGCAATAATTGTGAAACGCATTTCTATTCTTGGCTCGACTGGCTCTATCGGTACTCAGACCCTCGATATTGTCACCCAATATCCAGAACAATTTCAGGTGGTCGGTTTGGCCGCGGGGAATAATATACAGCTATTATCGGAACAAATTCGCAGCTTTCGACCAGAAATCGTTGCTATCAGGAATGAGTCTCGCCTCAATGAACTCAAAGTCGCGATCGCCGATTTAAACTACCAACCCGAATTTGCAACAGGCGAAAATGGCATGGTAGAAGTCGCTCGTTATGGCGATGCAGAAAGTGTGGTGACGGGAATTGTTGGTTGTGCAGGATTGTTGCCGACGATCGCGGCGATAGAGGCAGGAAAAGATATTGCCCTAGCCAATAAGGAAACCTTAATTGCAGGCGGGCCAGTGGTTTTGCCCTTAGTAGAAAAGCATGGAGTCAAGTTATTACCCGCCGATTCGGAACATTCTGCCATTTTTCAATGTTTACAGGGCGTTCCCGATGGTGGACTGCGACGCATTATTTTAACGGCTTCGGGGGGCGCGTTCCGTGATTGGTCGGTGGAACAGTTGCCATTTGTCACGGTGCAAGATGCCCTCAAACATCCCAATTGGTCAATGGGTCGCAAAATCACGGTAGATTCGGCAACCTTGATGAATAAAGGCTTAGAAGTCATTGAAGCTCATTATCTCTTTGGAGTAGATTACGATGCGATCGATATTGTCATCCATCCCCAAAGCATTATCCATTCCCTGATTGAAGTGCAGGATACCTCGGTTTTAGCCCAATTAGGCTGGCCTGATATGCGTTTACCCCTACTTTATGCCCTTTCCTGGCCCGATCGCCTTCCTACGGATTGGCAACCTTTGGATCTCGTCAAAGCGGGGAATTTAACCTTCCGTGAACCCGATCACCATAAATATCCCTGTATGCAGTTGGCCTACGCGGCAGGTCGGGCGGGGGGAGCGATGCCTGCGGTTTTAAATGCGGCCAATGAACAGGCGGTGGCTCTCTTTTTAGATGAAAAAATCAGCTTTTTGGATATTCCTCGTTTAATTGAAACCACTTGCGATCGCTTTACGACTCAAAATACTGCTACACCAAGTTTAGAGGATATTCTTTTTGCTGATGAATGGGCTAGGGAAACCCTACTCAAGGCCAGTCAATCTTTGCAAAAGGGCGATCGCATCATTGCTGTTAGCTAAAATCGAAATAAAATATTAAATCAGAACAATATGCAAATTGTCCTTTTAATTGGAGCGGCGATCGTTGCTTGGTTAGTTTTTGGTTGGTTATTAAATGTCATTAAAGTTAGCCTAAAAACAGCGATTAGTATTGCCCTAATTGTCCTCGTTTTGCAGTTTGCTTTTGGTATTAGTCCCGAAAAACTTTGGGCAGAAGTTTTAAACCTTCCTACAATGATTCAAAAAATGTTGCCGTCTAATACAAAATAATGATTTTAGGTTATTAGCAATTAAAAAGTCATTAAACCCGCAACTGAGTAATCGCAATTTTCCCCGAAAAACAAATATCCACATCGGTTCCTAAAGTGCGATCACGTTTGGCGTATTCTCCCCGATAGCGGTAGGTTTCTCCGTCTATTTCGTAGGAAACGGGCAGAGGATCGGTACTCGGTTCACAAAAGACGATTTCTGGAGTGGGTAAACCCTTTTCGAGGTGGGGTAAATTTACATTCCAAAAATGTTTAGCGGGTAGCGGCAATGTCCATAATTTTTCTAAAACATCGGCTGTCCAGAGGCTTGCAAGTTGCCAATCAATTTCTAGGGGACGCTTAATCCAATGGGAAAAGGCGATCGATTTAAAACCCAACATAGCGGCTTCTCGAACGGCGGCAACGGTTCCAGAAATATAGGCATCAACCCCCAAATTTCCCCCCGCATTAATGCCCGACAAAACCCATTCGGCCTGGGGATGGAGGTGAGTCAGTCCCAAACGGGTGCAATCGGCAGGAGTGCCACCAACGGCAAAGACGGTTGCAGAACGTTTTTCGACATGGATGGGGTTATAGGCTGTAATTTGATGACCACAGCCCGAATGGTGCTCCTTCGGCGCGACAATCACTCCTTTACATTGGACTGCTTGACTGAGGGCCAAAATCCCAGGGGCATCAATGCCATCGTCATTGGTGAGAATTAAGGTCATAAATTGTCTTCTGATGATAGGGATATCGACACAATTTGATGATATATGAAATGTAGATAAATTTTCTTTGCCGTATTTGTCTCGTTATCCATTCTTGAAAATGTTGAACAAGAAAAAATTTTGGTTTGTTTTAAAATAAATGCAACTTTCTAAAGTCCCAAAAATCCTGAAATCAAGGGTAAAACTTTCTGACAAGCTTTAAATAATTTACTAGCAGGTTCTAAGCCTTTAGAAATTGTTTCAAGTAGATTAACGGCTTTTTTAGCTTTAGTTTGTAGG
Organism: Merismopediaceae cyanobacterium; assembly: GCA_040382535.1. Lineage (GTDB taxonomy): Bacteria > Cyanobacteriota > Cyanobacteriia > Cyanobacteriales > Microcystaceae > Snowella. The sequence continues at coordinate 1,068 of JBEIFD010000154.1, read as the reverse complement.
GCAGAATTATCGGGATTTTGACTCGCTTGAGCGATCTTTTTTACCTGACTCGCGGCTGTCGCTTTTTCATCATCGTCAAGGGTTGCTTCAATCTGAATCGCTTCGGTTAATTCTTGCAGTAGAGTTTTAAGCTCTTGGTTTTGGGGTGAAGTATCGGCTGGAATTTGATTAATGGTATGGTTAACATCGCCAATAATATCTCGAAGATTGACAACGGATTGAGTGGCATTAATATTAAAATCACCGCCAACACTAATTTTTTGACTTTTATCAGTGGATTCATTCATAAGTTTATTGAGTAAATTTTCTTGTTGATTGAGAATGGTCTTGGTAAACATTAACAGACTTTCATCCTGACTAATTTTTGTGGTCAGAATCCGATTTTGTTCCCTTAAAAATTCTATCTCCTCTTGTAAGGATTTTATGCTTTGTTGTAAGGTTTCAATTTGGTGATTTGAATCTTCTACTTTTAGGGTTTGATTTTCTAGAAACAAAAGTAGTAGTAGGTTTATAAGTCGTTGGTTTTCTTCGTTGTTGTCCATTCACTGAGAGCATTATTGATTGCTTAAACTGGATTAAATTCTGAGTATTTTTTCAGCCAATCTCTATATTCTTGAGCCGTTCCAACGAGTTCACCGATACTGGGACGCTGGGAAAGTTGAGTGACCATTTCTCGTAAATGAACCACTTCTTGACGATATTGTTCAATTATTTCATCTTTGAGTTTGATTTGTTCTTCTTTATCTTTCAGTAAATCGGTATATTGATTTTTAAGAAAATAAAGGATTTCTTGAATTTTTTCGGGGGTTAATTCCTCTGGCTTGAGTAATTGATTTAGCGGATCAACAATAGTGTGATTAGTAGTCATGGTTTTCTCTTAAAGATTGAGTTAAAGAATTGATGTCACGGAGGTTAATAGTGAAGTCTTCATTGAAAATTAAACGATTTTTAAATGCCCAACAATCCTAAAATCAAAGGTAAAACTTTTTGGCAAGCTTTAAATAATTTACTCGCGGGTTCTAAGCCTTGAGAAATAGTTTCGAGTAGATTAACGGCTTTTTTAGCTTT
>JBEIFD010000153.1:0-7852 GCA_040382535.1 Merismopediaceae cyanobacterium | reverse complement strand
CTCTTTTTTACCAAAAATTTAATTTTCGGACAAGTCTAATACAAGAGTTTAATAATTCTATATTTACCAAAGGAAAAGAAAAAGAATTATTTAAACGAGATTGTCCTTATTGTCACAGCGAGGAGGTAAAAATTCATTCCAATTATCAAACGAAAAATAATGGTGAGAGAAAAATATTTATCTGACAAAAATGTGAGTCACGATTTTCAAATGGCAGGATTGGTGATGCCATTAAGTGAGATTATATAAGGGTGTCGTACCAATACTTATGCGAAATCGGTCTCAGGACTGCAACGAGTACTTGATATTTTTTGGATGTTTCATCATTTTATTCGTTGTCATTTTACGACTCGACAAGTTCTTACTGGATCGGGACAGTAAACCGATTCAGATTGCTTTGATTGGGGATTCTATCACCCAAGGACGCAGGGGCAATCCCGAACAAAATTTGCCTGCGACTATCAGTTGGCGTTACCCTTTTTGGCAAAAATTGGTCGATCAAAACATCAACGTTAATTTGGTGGGATCGAATCAATCAGGGTTTGAAGGCGATCCTCCTTGGCCAAATTACAAAGGAAAAGTATTTGATCGGGATCACGAAGCCCGATGGGGAGCTTCTACGGAGGAGATTCTTGCCCAGTTATCGACGGGATTAACACGGTACACACCCGATCTGGCCTTGATTTTGCTAGGAACCAATGATGTGCGGATTGATCAAGCTTTGGGTAAATATACTGTTCAGGAAACTAAGGCAGATTTGATCAAGATGATTAATTTGTTACGGCAAGATAATCCTGATGTGGTGATTGTTATTGGGGAACCGTTTCAGGAGTGGGAACCTTTTCCCGCGATCGCCCTAGCGTATCAACAAGTCGCCGCCCAACTCAGTACGGATCGCTCCCCGATTACGACGGTGAAAACCCAGACGGATTGGATTAGTAATCCCGACCAAGAAGGGACTTGTACGGTGGATTGGGTTCACCCAAATAAAAAAGGAGACAGAATGATTGCTGAAGCTTTTTATCAAGGGATTAAGCCTTATTTAAAGCGTCTTACCCATCCTGCGGACTAAGGCGATCGCCTTGATAACCCTCAATTCTAAAAAAGTCTAAAAAAGCGATCGCAAAGCATCATTTAATACACCTAAAATCTAGCGTGCTACCAAGGATTTATCAGGTACATTAGGGATTTCAGTCATCCGAGACGATTTTATTTCTCCTTCTCCCGTAATGAGTCGCGCTCCCCGTCCCCTCGTAAAATAATTCCAGCCCCATTGCAACATGACAATCAATTTATTATCGAATTCAATCAGATAGTAAACGTGGGCCCAGACCCAAATCATCCAGGCCAGTAATCCCGTAAATTTAGCAAATCCCAGATCAACAACGGCTTTATTTTGACCAATGACCGCCAGGCTGCCATAATCCACGTACTCAAAAGGACGAACGGTTTGTCCCGCCAAACGAGCAGGAATTAATTTGGCCAGATAGGTCGCTTCTTGCATGGCAACAGGAGCAACCCCAGGCAGGGGCTTATCTCCTTGATGGGAATAATTGGCTAAATCCCCTAACACAAAAATATTGGAATAATTCGGCAAACTTAAATCGGGTTCCACCATCACTCGACCCACTCGATCTAAGGTTGCTCCCGTGCGTTCTGCCAAAATTTCTCCCATGCCCGACGCTTTTACCCCTGCCGCCCACAGTACCGTATGGGAAGCAATTTGTTTGATTTCTTCTCCTTGACGAACCGTAACGCAATCTTCGGTGATATTAGTGACAATACTTTTAGTTTGCACCGTTACACCCAGTTTAATGAGGTCTTTCTCTGCCTTGGCCGATAAATCGGGGGTATAGGGGGGTAAAACTCGGTCTAATCCTTCGATCAATAAAATTTTGGCTTCTGTGGTATCAATATTCCGAAAATTTCCCTTGAGCGAACTATGGGCAATTTCCGCGATCGCGCCTGCCAGTTCTACCCCCGTTGGGCCACCGCCGACAATGACAAAGGTTAACCAGGCTTGACGCTGGACGGGATCGGTTTCCTTTTCTGCGGCTTCAAAGGCGAGGAAAATTCGACGACGCATTTCGATCGCATCTTCAATCGTTTTCAGGCCAGGAGCCACCGTCCGCCATTGGTCATTGCCAAAATAGTGATGACTCACCCCCGTCGCCACAATCAACATATCGTAGGGAATCGGTTCATGATCTTTTAAGATTACCTGTTGGCGATCGGGGTCAATATCCACCGCTTCGTCTAATAAAACCTGGGTATTTTGATGATCTCGTAGAACGACCCGCAGAGGGGAAGAAATATCAGCAGGGGAAAGGCTACCAGTGGCGACTTGGTACAATAGGGGCTGAAATAAATGGAAATTGCGTTTATCAATCAATTTAACGTCAACAGGACTATTTTTTAAGCCCTGGGCGGTATAAAGTCCCCCAAATCCCCCGCCAATGATGACCACCTGGGGTTTTGTTGTTGAATTCTGATTCCTATTCATAAAAGTGTTCCTCTGGCAAGGGGATAATCCTAACGATTTGTTACAAGCAACTATACTACCAAACGTAGAATTCGAGGCGGTAACAATCACTACGAGCAAAACCGCGATCGCCGATAATCATCAAAAATTCTCAAAAAATTCAGCTTTTATAGCATAGGTTCAGGCGGAAAATTATCCTCAAAAGGATTTCTTGGAGACGTATTTACAGGTAAAGCAGGAGAAGGCGTAGAAATTGGTACGGAATTGGGATCAGTCACGGGAGGAATGAATTTTTGAGCTAAACTGCGGGGTGCTGGAACATCAAAAATTCCTCGAAAATCAGCTTTTCGTTGAGCAGTCGATTCAGGCGCAATATCCCACAGGGTTTTGTAATAGAAAAACGAAACCCCCAGCCCACTAGCCTCAGCCGCCCGAACCTTAGATTGGATCAAGTTCATGGGAATCGGTTTAGTTTTCAATCCCGTGAGAATACCAACCGCCGTGTTAACTTTGGTTTTTGCTTCTTGAAATTCAGGACGGCCGAGGGGTTCTAAAAAACTCGATAAATCTGACCGATAGACTTGCACCACCAGTTCATCCACAATGCCTTTTCGCACCCAATCGAGCCAATCTTGTAAATAGGTATATAACGCCAACTTATAGGTTGCAGGGGAAACGGAAAAAAGAATATTGGGCTTGGCTTCCTTGATCTTTTTATTCAACTCAGTCATAAAAGCCGTAATTTTATTGGCCCGCCACCGTAGCCAGGCTCCATCATTCGGATCACTGGGGGGATCTTTTTTGGTTTCTTGTTTATAAAGGGAAATAGTGTAGGGATCATAGCCAAATTCCTTGGGCAGACTCATGTGATCGTCAAACTGCACCCCATCGAGGTCGTATTGGTTAACGAGTTCCATGATTAGCTCGGTAATAAATTCTTGGACTTGGGGATGAAAGGGATTGAGCCAAACCACTTCTCCGACTCCCCCGACCCAGGTTTGACTCCCATCCTGGCGTTGAGTGACCCATTTGGGATGGCGTGTCACCAGTTCCGAGAAGGAAGGAGCCATAAAGCCAAATTCAAACCAGGGAATCACCAGTAAGCCCCGACGATGGGATTGGTTAATCAGATCGGCTAACACATCCTGACCCTGTAACCCCTTGGTGCTAAAGGGTTGAATGCCTTCTCGTTTAGCGACTTCACTTTCGTAGAGGACATAGCCCGAATTCCAAACAACGGGATAAAGGGTGTTTAAGTTAAATTTAGCCAATAAATCGACCGACTCTTCTAGTTTGCGATGATCCATGAAGCGGGTGGTGTCGTTATTGGTGATCCAAACGCCGCGAATTTTTGGATTGGTTGACTGGGATTGCACGGAGGGAGTCTGACTCATTAAGAAAATGAGGATTAATGACAAACAAAATAAATGGATGGGAAATTTTTTGAGTAATGCCTTCATTAAAATCTTTTTTTATATTGCTCAATTTGACCATCCCCAACTTAGCGCATTGACTCGCAAACGTCAAAGGAAAATCTATGCTATTCTAGCTGATACGGTTAGTCGCAGGAGTCCAACGATGACCACTACTCTACCTTTAATTATTTCAGATATTGACTATCCTGATAGTGACGGTTTGCCGATGGCAGAAAGTGATGTGGCTCGTAATTATTTGGTCTATGGAGTAGAGGCTCTGAATTTTTATTTTCGGGATCAACCCCAGGTTTATGTTTCGGGCAATTTGTTTATTTATTACGAAAAAGGTAATCCGAAAGCGGTTATTGCTCCCGATGTCTTTGTCATTTTTGGGGTTCCAAAGAAGGCAAGACGCTCCTATAAAGTCTGGGAAGAAGATAATAAAATACCTGATTTTGTGTTAGAGATTACTTCAAAAAGTACGGTTAGTGAAGATCAGGGGACAAAGTGGGGACTCTATGCCTATCTGGGAGTAAGGGAATATTTTCAGTATGATCCTACCGCAGATTATCTCAAACCTGCGCTTCAGGGTTATCGTTTGGTGGGGAAGAATTATGAAGCAATTTCTGATCGTCGTACATTACAAAAATCTATTTTATTTTCAGAGGTATTGGGGTTAGAGTTACATCTGGAAAATGGAGAAATGCGTTTTTATAATCCTCTCTCTGGGGAAACTTTATTAACGCCTCTCGAATTAGCCGATCGCGATCGCCTTTCTCGGCAAGCTTTAGAGGAAGCGGAAAAGACCAGATTAGCAACGGAAGCGGCTCTTTCGCTATCTGAACAAAGTAATCGTCAACTGAGGGAAAAATTGATGGCGTTGGGAATTGATCCTGATTCCTGATACCGCCCACAAGCCTACCATTAATCAACTATATTAAGAATAATTAAGAATGTGATTTTTGTAGCCTGTGAAAGCCCTAAAAGCCCTAAAAGATCTAGACCCGAAGACCAAAAGAAATTTCCTAGCCCTATTTTCAACCGCTTTCTTTTTTTGGATCAGTCTGACAACTCTACTGCCGACACTACCGACCTACGCCGAAGATCTGGGGGGAACTCGTCAACAAGTAGGTTTTGTGATGGGAGCATTTGCTGTCGGATTGTTGGGTTCTAGGGTCTGGTTGGGACAGGTTGCCGATCAAAAAGGTCGCAAAATTGTCATCCTCATCGGTGCTTTTGTTGGTGCGATCGCGCCCTTGGGTTACCTAGCTGTCCAGAATATTCCTGCCTTGATGGCGATCAGGGCCTTTCATGGCATTAGTGTTGCGGCTTTTACGACGGGTTACAGTGCCTTAGTTGTTGATCTTGCACCGATTAAACAACGGGGCGAATTGATTGGTTATATGAGCTTGGCTGTCCCTGTGGGGATGGCTCTTGGCCCTGCTCTCGGCGGTTATTTAGCAGAATCAGCGGGCTATGTTCCTCTTTTTTTGACGGCGGGCGGGTTAGGATTAATGGCTTGCCTCATTGCTAATCAAGTTCAGGAGATGGTTCCTGCTCAGGGATTCTCAAGCAAAACAAAAGTTCATACCGAAGAAAATCGAAGTTCATGGGAACTATTAAGTACGCCTTCTTTGTTGATTCCTTCTTTAGTTTTATTACTAATCGGACTGGTTTTTGGGAATTTAGCCACTTTTTTACCGCTTTTTATCCGAGAAATCCATCTCAATCTTAATGCAGGATTATTTTATAGTTTTGCTGCGATCGCGAGTTTTATCTCCCGTGTCTGGACGGGGCGAGCATCGGATCTCTATGGGCGTGGCGTTTTCATCAGTGGTAGTATTCTTTGCTATGTTTTCGCGATGATGATTCTGGCCTGGGCCAATAGTCCCCAAATGTTTCTGATTGCCGCAACTTTAGAGGGCATTGGCGGCGGCGTTCTGATTCCTATGATTATCGCCCTGATTTCTGATCGGTCTTCCAGTCATGAACGGGGACGAGTGTTCGCGCTCTGTGTCAGTGGTTTCGATGTGGGAATCGCGATCGCAGGGCCAATTTTTGGACTCTTGGGGGAAAGTCTGGGTTACCGAGGATTATTTGTTCTCGCCAGTGGACTCGCCTTACTTGCCTTTCTCATCTTTGGTAGTCAATCTAATCCCAGTCTGACAAGCTCCCTACGATTTGCCACAGGTAGGGGAAAAGACCGCTATGCAAAAGAGCAGACATCCCCCTTATAACGAGGAAAATATCTGCTCAATGCTATTCTGTTCTAACGGGCTTGGAGGGATTCGAACCCCCGACCTTCTGGTTCGTAGCCAGACGCTCTAATCCACTGAACTACAAGCCCTTATCGGTTTTCTTGACCGTAATCCAACTTACCATACTCCTGAAGTTTAAAGCAAGCAATTTTTTCAAACTTCCCAAGATTCCCACGATCGCAAGTTGAATTTCTCTGCCAAAGGGCGATCGCGCTTTTCAATCAATTCAGCTAAAATCCTTATCAGGGAAGGAAAGCCGTATAATTAGGTTCGATTGATTGGGGACTAGGACTAATAGACATCTCCAAAAATTGAGTAAGGACAATTCATGAATTGCCCCTACCAGAGGTTTCAATCGATGCACTCTTGATTTCTGGAAATATCTAATGCGGACAGTCAAAAAAATCAAACAACTCGCTCTCTGGGGACTTTTCGGCCTATTACTAAGTTGGCTCGTTAGTTGTCAGTCAACGCCCTCTAACCCGACGGCATCAGGAGATAAGGGGGGAATTCAATTCTGGACGATGCAACTCCAGCCCCAATTTACGCCCTATTTTACGGAACTGATTGGCAATTTTAAAACGGCAAACCCCGATATAACAGTGAAATGGGAAGATGTGCCTTGGGATGCCATGCAGAGTAAGATTTTAACCTCTATTTCTGCGAAAACGGCTCCTGATGTCGTTAATCTGAATCCCAATTTTGCTTCTCAGTTAGCAGGAAAAAACGCTTGGTTAGACCTGAGTAGTAAGGTTTCTCCAGACATTCAAAAACAATATTTACCCAAAATTTGGCAGGCAAATACCCTCAATGATCTGAGTTTTGGTATTCCCTGGTATCTCACCACCAGGGTGACGATTTATAATCAGGATTTATTAAAAAAAGCAGGCATCACCGCACCCCCTGCGACCTACGAAGAATTAGCGAAAGTTGCCAAAACGATTAAGGATAAAACAGGTAAATACGCCTTTTTTATTACCTTTTCCCCAGGAGATTCGGGGGAAGTATTGGAATCGATGGTGCAAATGGGAGTCAAATTAGTAGATGAGCAGGGGAAAGCCGCTTTTGATACGCCCGAAGGTTTGGCCGCTTTCAAATACTGGGTTGATCTCTATCAACAGGGATTATTACCTCCCGAAGTCCTGACCCAGGGTCATCGTCATGGAGTGGAACTCTATCAGTCTGGTTCAACGGCGTTACTCTCATCTGGTGCGGAATTCTTGAAAACCATTGAGAAAAATGCTCCAACGATCGCCAAAGCCTCTGCCGCCGCGCCCCAAATTACGGGAAAAACAGGGAAAAAGAATGTCGCTGTCATGAATCTGGTGATTCCCCGTGACAGTAAACGGGCTGATGAAGCTCTAAAATTTGCTCTGTTTGTGACCAATGCCGATAATCAATTAGCTTTTACCCAGCAGGGCGGCACCTTACCCTCCAATATCGAGGCAATTGAACGCTATATTGCAAAGTTAGATAAAGAAAGTAGCGGTTCCTCCGTAGAACAAGCCCGAAAAGTCAGTGCAAGTCAACTCAAGGAGGCTGAAGTTTTAATTCCACCGATGAAAAATTTTAATCAATTACAAAAGTTGATCTATGAAAATCTTCAGGCCGCCATGCTCAAACAAAAAACTGTAGAACAAGCAGTAAAAGAGTCTGCTGAAGCTTGGAATGCGTTGCAGTCTTAGATAAGCTGTCCG
>JBEIFD010000152.1:0-7894 GCA_040382535.1 Merismopediaceae cyanobacterium | reverse complement strand
GAAACGAGAAGATCTCCAGTCGGTCTTTTCCTTTAAATTACGGGGAGCCTACAACAAAATGGCTCAATTACCCCCAGAATTATTAAAAAAAGGGGTGATTGCGGCTTCTGCGGGGAATCATGCCCAAGGAGTTGCCCTCGGTGCGTCTAAATTGGGGACGCGATCGCTGATTGTCATGCCCACAACAACCCCCCAGGTAAAAATTGATGCAGTCAAATTACGGGGAGGAGAAGTTGTCCTTCACGGCGAAACCTTTGATGATGCCTATGCCTATGCCCGTCAACTGGAAGCGGAAAAGGGGTTAACCTTTGTCCATCCTTTTAATGATCCCGACGTAATTGCGGGGCAGGGAACTATTGGGATGGAAATTCTGCGCCAGTACCAAAAACCCATTCACGCCATTTTTGTGGCGATCGGCGGTGGTGGTTTAATTTCTGGGATTGCCTGCTACGTGAAGCGGTTATATCCCGATATTAAAATTATTGGGGTGGAACCCATTGATGCCGATGCCATGTCCCAATCCCTCAAAGCGGGTCATCGCGTGAAACTTGCTCAGGTGGGACTCTTTGCCGATGGGGTGGCCGTTAGGGAAGTGGGAGATGAAACCTTTCGATTATGTCAGCAATATGTGGATGAAGTGATTTTAGTCGGGACAGATGATACCTGTGCGGCCATTAAGGATGTTTTTGAAGATACTCGTTCGATTTTGGAACCTGCTGGAGCCTTGGCGATCGCGGGACTCAAAGCCTATGTGGAACGGGAAAACATTACGGAAGAAACCTTAATTGCGATCGCCTGTGGTGCGAATATGAATTTTGATCGGTTGCGCTTCGTTTCAGAACGGGCTGAATATGGAGAACGACGAGAAGCCATTTTTGCCGTTAAAATTCCCGAAAAACAAGGCAGTTTACGCAAATTTTGTGAATGTTTAGGGCAAAATAATCTGACGGAATTTAGTTATCGCATTGCCGATCGCACAGAAGCCCATATTTTCGTCGGTTTACAGATCCAAGACCGCAGTGATGCCAGCCGCATGGTGGAAATTTTTGAAAAAAACGGTTTCCAAACCCTAGATCTCACCGACGATGAACTGACCAAACTCCATCTCCGTCACATGGTCGGCGGGCGGTCGCAGTTAGCGAGTCATGAATTGCTCTATCGATTTGAATTTCCCGAACGACCTGGCGCGTTGATGAAATTTCTCCAGTGCATGAGTCCTGACTGGAATATCAGCCTTTTCCACTATCGCAATCACGGAGCCGATTATGGGCGAATCGTAGTAGGAATGCAGGTTCCTCCCGATGAAATGGGAGAATGGCAAGCTTTTCTGGATACCTTGGGCTATCCTTACTGTAATGAAAGCGAGAACCCTGCCTATAAATTATTTTTAGGATCGTCTGATTAGTTTAAAGGCTAATTTAGGGGATCTCTAGGAATTTGGAGAAATTTATCCTTTACCTGCTTCTACAGGTCTGTTTGCTTAACCGTAACTGGGTTCCTTTAGCATTCCATTCAACTTGATCAAAAACCTGATGAAGAATACATAAGCCTCTTCCACTTTCCGATTCTTCGGGAGGAAGTAGAGCGGTAGCACAGTTAACATGAAGTTCGCAATCGCATTTTGGGGTAAATCCGTCTCCTTGGTCTGAAATAATCCAGGAATAACCCGATTTAGAAACTACAAAACTGACAACGACCGATTTACTGGGATCAAGTTTATTTCCGTGTTTAGCGGCATTCACAAGGGCTTCTTGCAAACCTAACCGAATTTCGTATTGAATTTCAGAGGGAATATTGGCTAGGAGTAAATCTAGGACGGGATAAAGATAAAGGGTAGAATTGAAGCTTAAAGTACTCCAGCTTCGCTTAGTGGGAGGCAGTGAAATAGAAATCACACGCTTTTCCTCGTAAGATAATTTTCAGTAAAGCTTTGTACAGAACGGAAGGTTTTTCGATGATTACGCTTGATGATAACTTTATAAATTGCCCTGGGTCTCTTGTTTCAAGGGTTACATAGAGTTTGGTTAATCAAGTCACTCCGTCATTATAACGAATTTTTCCCATAAGTCTCTATACAATGATAGAGGTTAAAGATAAAGTTATCTGCTATCACCTACTCTAAAATGACAGCTTATCAATGGGAGAGATTTAAGGAGCAGTTAGAGAAGTTAGCGGGCTTGCAGAATGACGGCACATTCTACATGGGCAGTTTGGGGGAAAAAGTCAGCTCCTTGTACCCAGGTGAGTTGGTATCCTCCTTCTTGACAAAGAATTTTTAAATCCCTGGCGAGGGTCGCGGGTTGACAACTGATATAAAGTAATGTTTTCGGTCTGGTAGAACAAAGGGTGTCGATAACGCGGCGATCGCAACCTTTTCGGGGCGGATCTAAAATTACCATGTCGGTCTGTTGGGTGAGGCCAGGTAAGACGTTTTCGACTTTCCCTGCGAGAAATTGGACATTTTCAATATGATTAATCTCGGCGTTTTCCCTAGCTTGTTGAACGGCGGATTTGTTCGACTCGATCGCGATCGCGGATTCTACTTTTTGGGCCAGGGGAAGGGTAAACGTCCCCACACCAGAGTAGGCATCAATGACCTGCTCCCATCCTTGTAGATTTAATTGCTGGAGAATTGTTTCCCAGAGAAGTTCTGCCGCTTCGGTATTTACCTGAAAGAAGGTATCCGAGCGCAGATTAAACTGTAATCCTGCAAAAATTTCTCGACAATAAGGCATCCCTGCAATTAGTTGGGTTTCTGTACCTAAAATCAAATTAGTCGGGTTAGGTTGATGATTGAGCGTTACCCCGACGAGATGAGGATAGCGGTCTAACCAAACCTGGGCCTGTTCTTCGATGCCAGGTAAATTGGGATTGGCACTGACTAAGGTTAATAAAATTTCTCCCGTCCGTCGTCCAATGCGGAGGGCCAGATGACGAAGTTTTCCCTGGCGTTCGGTTTCATCGTAAATTGACCAGCCCTGGGTTTGAATATCCTGTTTAACTTCGGCCAGTAGGGGATTAAGGCAAGGATCTTGAACGGGACATTGATTGAGGTTAATGATTTTATGACTTTGGGGACGATAATAACCTGCCTGGACTTGTCCTTCACTGGAGCGAGCCAGGGGATAGGTCGATTTATTGCGATATTCAAAGTTATTCGGTGTTGCCAACAGAGGAGCAATAGGAATCTCAGAAAATTGCCCAATTCTTTCTAGGGCATCAATGATTTGCTGTTGTTTGCTTTCCTGTTGAAAAGTATCGTCAATATGTTGCCACTGACAACCGCCACATTTATCCGCCACAATACAAGGTGAGCGCACTCGATGGGCAGAAGGGCTAATAATGTCCTGAAGTTGTCCCTGGGCGTATTGTTGTTTAACTCGCACTAATCTCACTAAAACGCGATCGCCTGTCACGGTATCGGGGACAAAAACCACACGCTCCTGAAAACGCCCTAAGCCTTCACCACTATTACTTAAGCCTGTAATCTCTAGTTCAACTAAACTGCCTTGTTGCCAATTCGGATCTGTCATTATTGTTAGAATTAAATATGCCTGAGAGGTTTTTGGTCGTTTTTTACTTCTACCGAAAAGGCCCTCGTTCATTATAGGATTTTGTTGGGATATATGGCTTATTTATGCTCAGCTGGAATGCAAAAACGCGATCGCCTAGAAAAAATCGGAAAAGGGAAAGCCACCTCGAAACATTATCCAAGTTAGCGTTAGGATAAAATTAATAACAACGCAATTATTCTTAACCGAGGTTAACAATGACAACAACAATGGCACTAACCCTAGAAAATGTTGAAACCGTTTTGGACGAAATGCGCCCTTATTTAATGGCTGATGGTGGCAATGTGGAAGTCGTGGAGTTAGACGGCCCTATCGTTAAAGTTCGGTTACAAGGAGCTTGCGGTTCCTGTCCGAGTTCTACCATGACCCTAAAAATGGGTCTGGAACGTAAATTAAGAGAAATGATCCCTGAAATTGCTGAAGTTGAGCAGGTTCTTTAAGTATCTGATTTTGGTTCTTAGAAAAAATGGGTAGTCAGGATGATTAAGTCTTGGCTATTTTTTTCGCAGGAATTATGATCAAAAATAGTCTGTTTATCAGCAACCTGATTTTTTCAGTCGGAATTATTTGATTTTGCTGAGGATTTTAGCTATCAAATCCGATGATCACCTTACACGACAAAATGATCAACCCAACATTGAACAACGAATTTTTCCATCCCTTCAGGAATAACCGCTTGATTCCAGTTTTTTCCTGCAAATGTGACTAAATCTTCTTCACTAGACCAGTGAGTAATTAATAAGTAATCATCGGGAGTCCACTGGGTAGGTTTTCCTACAACAAAAGAAATCAGTCCCTTTTGGGCTTGGACATAGGGAATAGAGATTTCTTGAAATTTTTGTTCAAACTCATTTCTAAGTTCAGGATCAATTCTGACTTTAAAAATTCTGATAATCAAATTAATTTCTCCTCATTACTTGCTTTTTATGCTAATAAGAATAACTCTCTAAAAATAGAGTTTAGGCGATCGCCCTCTCAAAACTCGACACCATAAATTTAGAAGAACGTGTGAATAATCCGTGTAAAATATATCTTAGACTTGTGACAAATTTTAACAATCATCCCTAAGAGGCAACATGGAACGCACATTTATTATGATCAAACCCGACGGAGTACAACGCAATCTCGTCGGTGAAGTCATTCGTCGCTTTGAAACCAAAGGCTTTAAACTCGTCGGACTAAAATTCTTATCCGTTTCTAAAGAATTAGCCGAAAAACACTATGGTGTTCACAAGGAAAGACCCTTTTTCGCGAGTTTAGTTCAATTTATCACCTCTTCTCCCGTTGTCGCGATGGTTTGGGAAGGAGATGGCGTTGTTGCTTCGGCTCGTAATCTTATTGGAGCCACCAATCCCTTGACTTCCCCTCCAGGAACCATTCGGGGAGATTTTGGTGTTAGTGTTGGTCGTAACCTTATTCATGGTTCTGATGCTATTGAAACAGCCCAATACGAAATTGCCCTATGGTTTACTCCAGAAGAATTAGTTTCCTGGGAACCCACTATTACTCCTTGGATTTACGAATAAAAATAAATCTGGTTGTCAAAAATTCCTTCAAATCTGGTAGGGGTTTGGTTTCCAAATCCTTGGAAAAGAAGGTTTTGAAACTCACTCTGTAAAAAGAATTCTCTAAAATTCAATTAACATAAAAAATCCCGATCGCCTAAATAAGACATCGGGTTTCTTTTTTGTTATTAAAAATGTAGAAATGAGTATCGGAGTATTTAATAAAATTTAGGTTGATGGCGAATCAAATTCAAAAATTCTTCACGGGTTTTTTGTTCATCTTGGAAAGAACCAATCATCGCACTGGTCACTGTCCAGGAACCTGGTTTTTGAACTCCCCGCATCACCATACACATATGGGTCGCTTCCATCACAACGGCAACTCCACGAGGCTCCAGAATTTCTTGAACAGCTTCCGCAATTTGTCGAGTAAGACGTTCCTGGACTTGTAACCGTCGGGAATACATTTCCACAATGCGAGCTAATTTACTTAGTCCCACTACTTTTTCATTGGGAATATAGGCGACATGGGCTTTTCCCATAAACGGTAACATATGGTGTTCACACAAACTAAAAAAGTCAATATCTCGCACCAAGACCATTTCATTATGGCCTTCATTAAAAATAGCCCCGTTCACCAATTTTTCTAGGGATTGGTTATAGCCCTGGGTCAAAAATTGCATCGCTTCGGCTACTCTTTTTGGGGTTTTTAATAGCCCTTCTCTTTCTGGATCTTCTCCTACGGCCTCTAGGATGCCCCTGACAGAATCCATCATTTTTTCTTTGCTGACTTCAACAGTTTCGGGATGAACTTGGGCTAGTTGTCCATCGTGGGTATTGCGATCGGGGCGAGTTTGAATCCGCTCAGTTAATGAGGAGTTCAGGAGATCCTTTCCGTTATTAGAGATGTCAGAATTGGGAGAAGAAGCAATCGTCATAATAAGAATTGAGTATTTAGAGGTAGGTTAAAGGCGAACTTATAGGGTTCCCGCACTGGGCATGATCGTCATCTCGTCGATAACCGCTTGAGCAGGAAGCAAAGCCGCTTGCAGAATCATTTGAGCGACAATTTCTGGGGTCAACATCGAAGACCGATCAAAATCTGCCTTAACGGTGGCGGTATCCCAAATAGGGGTATTTACTGATCCAGGTGAAATGGTCATCACTCGAATGCCATTGGCTCTTTCTTCCATCGCGACAACCTTGGCCCAGGTCACAAGAGCGGCTTTGCTCACACAATAGGCTCCCCATTCAGGAAAAGCCATTTTTGCGGCAATGGAGGCGATATTGATGATCGTTCCTTTTTTGCGATCGCGCATGGAAGGCAAAATTCCCATTGTGGCTTGGAAAACACTCGTCAGATTGAGGTCTAGAACCTGTTGCCAATCCGTCAGGGGTGTGTCCCGTAGTAAATTGGTGTAACCCATGCCAGCATTATTGATCAATAGGTCAATCGGCCCGAATTTTTCCGCGATCGCCTGAAAATGGAACTGGACTTGGGAAAGTTGACTTAAATCTAGGGGATAAACCGTTGCTTCTACCCCGAAATCTGACACCAGATCGCCTACGGAAGTGAGTCTTTCTAAGGAACGGCCCACTAACACAAGATTACAGCCCGCCTGGGCAAAAGATAAAGCCGTTGCTTTGCCGATACCACTACTGGCTCCTGTGATAATGGCTCGCTGTTGCTGGAGGGAGGAAGTCATAAATACGATTAATCAGTTTGTTTGCGACTCTTCAAATAAATTAAGATAAGGAAAGAGTCAAAATTTAGCCAAATCAGATGGAAAATCGACAATCTTCAATATTTTTAAGGATTGGGATTAGCCAGAATTAAAAAAAGGTTAAGAAATATTAACGTCTCTAATTATACCATCCTAGTTCCCTGAAGTTATTCGAGAAGCTTAGGTTGATCTGTCGCGCTCTAAGACTTTTTACCTGTTGAGCGTACATTCACTAATTTGCCGAGGATGTCAAACCAGAACGGCGCGCCCATATAAATCGCTAGGGCGGTAATAATCCACCCCACAACAGTCGGGAAAATCTTCCAAGGATTAAGTGTTTTCTCCGAGGGATCACAACTTGTTGGATTTTTGCTCGTTTGCTTTTTGTCAGGACAACTCATTAAATTATCTGCATTTTCCGTAATAGGTGCGATAAATGACGAATTTCCTAACAGGCTATTAATATTTTCTTGCAGTTTATCTGGATTGAAACTTTGAGAATTTTGCGCTGTAGATTCTCTGACAATAGTTTCTGCTCCCCCCGCTAGGGCTGACCGCATGGCCGTATCTTGGGAAAGTCTTTGGGCAAGGAAAAGGGAATCAAGATTGAAAATAATCGCGATCGCAAAACCCAGAAAAAAACATAACAATTGGGCATTGCGTTTATAAACCCCAGAAGCCCTATCCATTGACCGATCAAACCAGGTCTCAATTTCTTGTTGAAATATTAAAAGCTTATTATCAGTTTCACTGGCTTTTAAAGACGCTCTATCCGCTAACGTCGTCAGTGTTTCTTTTAAAGATGTCGGAATTTTATCAGAATCGTTAATTTTATTTTTTATTGTTTTAATTGCCCCAGAAGTACTGGCATTTTGGGGATTGTCTAACATTCCTTTCAACTCCTCTTTTAACTGTTGAATTAATGCTGTTGCAAAGGTTTCAGAGGAGAGATAACTGGGATCGGTTCGAGCAAATAGTTCTTTATATTTTTCCCCCGTTATTTTTTCTCGTTTTCCTGAGAAATTGATTGATGTATGGTTTAAACTTTGAACAAATGAACTATTATAAATATCGTCTCGAAGTTTTTTAGCAG
>JBEIFD010000151.1:0-7907 GCA_040382535.1 Merismopediaceae cyanobacterium | reverse complement strand
GGCTTAACACTGTTAAGCCCTTTTATGCGTTTATCAAGCAATACATTGTCTGTTGACCCTTAAGATTAAGGACATAATGGTATTATGTCCCTACAGAAATCGACATCTTGAATGCACAACTTATTAAATCCTTGTTCCTTAACAGCTTAGTTCTACCATCGTTTCTCGTCCGTGAGGTTCTAATAAATTCGATAAATCTGGCCCCATTGGCACAATTCCTCCTGGATTGACAGGAAACAAATTGCCATAATAATCTTGCTTAACTTGTTCTAGATTACAGTTTTGAGCGACTCCTGGCAGTTGATAGATATCTCGCAAATAAGCTCCCAAATTTTGATAATCCTGAATGCGGCGGATATTACACTTAAATAAACCGTAATAGACAACATCAAAGCGAAATAAGGTCGTAAATAAACGAACATCTGTTAGAGTTACCTGATTGCCACAGAGGTAGCGATCGCGACTTAACACGTGATCAATTTCATCCAAAGTCACAAAAAGAGCTTGGCAAGCTTGTTCATAGGCCAATTGCGTTTGGGCAAAACCGCAACGATAAACCCCATTATTCACCGTTTGATAGATTTTTTCGTTCCAAGAGTCAATTTGTTCTCTTAAAGCTTCGGGATAAAGATCAAGCTCAGGATAGGTCGCCCATTCATTAAATTCACTATTTAACATAACAATAATTTCTGCACTCTCATTGTTGACAATCGCCTTCTTTTTTTCGTCCCACAGAACAGGAACCGTTGACCGACCCGCGTAACCTGGTTGGGCTAAAGCATAAAGTTCGGGTAAAGTGGTGCAATTTTCTTCACTGTCAGCCATTACCCAAATTCCCGACTCTGCTGATGGAATGACCACAGAAACCGCGATCGCCTGTTCCAAACCCTTTAAAGCACGAACCACCAAGGTACGATGGGCCCAGGGGCAACCTAATCCCACATAAAGACGATAACGCCCACTTTCGGGTTGACAAGCATTATCGGGGGCTGTTCCCACAAAATTTCTAAACTCACTTGCAGGTCGAATATACTCACCTTGGGCATTGCGAGGAGCCAATTTCGACATCATTTGATGCCAAATCGTTGTCCAGACCCATTTTCCGAAACGAATGATAAATTTAGAAGGAAGAGCTTTTGACATGAATATTTTGAGTATCTAAAAATACTTTTTGGGTTATAAAAATCCTTAATAATAGAAAAATATTCTAAAGCTTTTTACAGAAAAATCATCTTAATTAAAGCTTAAACTAAAATAACCTCCTTGTTGAGTAATCCTTGATTTTTTTTAAGCAAAATCTTATTTTTTGAACTAAGATTATTATTAATATCTTAATATAATTAACATTATAAAATCGTGAGTTTATCAAGTCAAATTAACCATCCCGAACGCACTTATTTCGAGCGATCGCTCAAGCGTCTAGAGCAAGATATCCTCCGCATGGGGGCCTTAGTCGAAGAATCCTTCCGTCTGAGTCATCAAGCCCTGTTTGAGCGGAATTTAGAGATTGCTCAAAAAATCCCCGAACTAGATAAACAAATTGATCTCTACTATCGTCAAATTGAACAAGAATGCGCGACTTTTTTGACCTTACAAGCTCCTGTTGCCCAGGATTTACGGTTATTAAGTGCTTTTATGCAGCTTGTCAGAGATTTAGAGCGAATTGGGGATTATGCCGAAGATATCGCCGAAATTGCCATTAAATTATTTAGCTATCCTCCCCACGACTGTATGACGGAAATGGCCGCCATGTCCCGTCATGCCCAATCCATGTTAGCCACCAGTTTAGTTGCCTTAACTGAATTAGACCGAGATGCAGGGCCAAAAGTCAAGCACCTAGACGACACCGTAGATGATGCCTATGAAAGCCTTTATCAAGTTCTGGCCTTTCAAAAAGACATTAAAGGCGTAGTAGAGCCGATCGTACTTTTGGTTCTCGTTATTCGACACATAGAACGGATGGCAGACCACGCAACCAACATTGCTCAACGGGTTTCGTATATCGTCACAGGAGAACGGAAGTAACCCTAATTCCGTAGTGATTATGTAGAAACATCATGGGTCTGTCCCTTCAAATCGCATAAAAACCCCAAAAGCGTGTATCGCAGATCACAAAAAAACTTGAAAAAATTTCTCTGGACTATATAATATGAACTATCTATACACAAATTTTCTTCTCTAGAGAAGCTTGTATATAGTTCGATGTGTAGAAAAATTAACGAGTCTATTAGATTTCTAGCTTTGCTTAGGCTAAATTTTCGTTAAACTATTTTAGTGGTTTTAGGTGTGAGGCACTAGTGACAATGAAAAAACAATTACGGCAGCTCGTTAAAGTAATGCCTGCGGTACTGGGAACTTCCTTTTTGGTTGCCCAAGGCGCGATCGCGGCTCCCGATTCAACAACAGAAGCTAGTACCAAAGCGGCGGATCAATCCGTAATGCCGATGGTAGCAATGCCCCAATTAGCGACCCCTACGGATGGATTAGACCTCGTCCGTCGTCGTCAGCAATTAAAGAAATTTAACGACAATAGCAGTGGTGCGGGAATGTCCCAAGTCACCAGTGTTTCTGAATTGCGTGATGTGCAACCCACTGAGTGGGCCTACGAAGCACTCAAAAGTTTAGTTGAACGCTACGGTTGTATCGTTGGCTATCCTGATCGGACATTCCGAGGCAATCGTGCTTTATCTCGGTGGGAATTTGCGGCAGGTTTAAATGCTTGTATGAACGTGATGGAACGTTTACTACAGGAAAATGTCGCCGTCGTTCGTGAAGATATCGACAAACTCAAAGCACTGGCGCAACAATTTGAGCAAGAATTAGCGGCTCTGGGTACAAGAGTTGATAACTTAGAAACCCGTACATCTTTCCTTGAAGATCACCAATTCTCCACCACCACTAAATTGGGTGGTACGACCGTTATTGCGTTAGTCGATCAGTTTGGAGGCGATAAAGCCCTAAATTGGCGGCAACAAAATGCTTTGGATACCAATCAACGGTTATCAGGTGGGGGAACTTCCCTCAGTAATCGTGGTACTCCCCAGGGCAGAACCCCCGTGGAAGAAAACTTCACTATGGGCTATCGGGTTCGCTTAAACTTTGATACCAGTTTTACGGGTAAAGATTTACTCAGAACTCGTCTAGAATCAGGAAATGTTTTTAACCTAAACGGCCCAACTGGCACCAATAATGCTCGTTTGTCTTTTGACGGTTCCTATGGTTCTGTGAATGGGACAAATCGCACAGAAAATCAAACCTACCTCAATAAATTGTTTTATCGGACTGGCATCGGTAGCAACATGACCGCTTGGGTTGGTGCTTACGGTTTAGATTTAGACGATGTTTTCAATGTCTATAACCCTATTTTAGCTAGTGGCGACACGGGTACTCTATCTCGCTTTAATCGCTTTAATCCCTTACTGTATCGTGCCTCTACTGGTGCTGGTGCTGCGTTCAAATATAACTTCAGTAAAGATATTTCTGCGACTGCTACTTACTTAGCTGGTAGCGATCGCGTAGGAAACCCCGCCAACGGTAGTGGTTTATTCAACGGAGAATATGCGACAGGTGCCCAGCTAGACTGGAAAATTACGGATTCCTTGGGAATTGGTGCAACTTTCCTCCATGCCTACTTCCGTGGCCCTTCCTCAAATGATTTTCCCTACAACAATAACCAATCCGTTAATATCACCAGTAGCACGGGTAGCGCAGTTGCCAGCGATCCTTTCTACGGCGCACCAACGACCCGCGATAGTTATGGTCTTTCAGGAAATTGGAGAATTACAGACACCATCAATCTGTCAGCAACAGGAGCCTATGCTTCTGCCAGCGCAGAAGGTTTAGATAAAAACGGATTCAACCGTTCTGGCTATGGTGCTGATCTCTGGACTTGGAATGCAGGTCTTTCTTTCCTCGATTTAGGAAAACAAGGTGCGGTTCTGTCGGTCGCGGGTGGTTTGATTCCCCAGGCAACCAATGTTACCAATCGTCCTGGCGATCCCATTAACCAAGACATCGATGCAACTTATTTGATTGAAACTCAATATAAGTTCCCCATTAACAAAAATGTTCTCATAACCCCAGGTGTTTACGTGGTTCTTAATCCTCAAGGAAATAGCAATAACTCTGCTATCTGGGTTGGCGTATTACGGACAACCTTCACTTTCTAATCAATACGGAAGTTAAAATAATCGGAGGGAATAAGCTGAAATAAGCTATTCTCTCTTTTTTTATGGCTATTTTACAAATTAAAAAAAATCCTCCCATTAAGGAGGAAAATTTCTGTTCTTGAAGGAAAAAAACTTGATCAGACTAATTTAATTGGCAAGAGTCTCGATAGCACCATCGCAAAAGAGTGATACCAGTGACAATTTTTAGAATTTCCAATAGCCAATAGCTCAATTGTAAAGAAATCATATTCGTTGGCATGGTATGAACTCCATTAAAAAGGTTCATCTCAAAACCAAAACCACTGAGGGCGGGAGTCAATCCGTAGGTATAAATGAGCGCGATCGCCAAAAGTAAACTAGAGAGAATAATTGACCAGCGTTCTTGTAAATGGGGTAGGGAATGATTGCGATTAAAGATCAAGAAGCCAGACAAAATTAAGGCGGCACACAATAATTCAAGATGGTTAAACAGACCAAACAGCAGATAACCTGCGGTAACAAAACCGCTCTGCTCCATCATGCCTGAAGCAAGCAAACTGGGAATAATCAGAACATCAATCACTAAACTCGCACTAATCCAAAAGCCTAGAGCGAACATCACGAATGTTGTCCAACTAAGGGATTGAATGGGATTTTTCGACACACTATTCATAGGAATCCTCTTATTTCTGTCCTATACTTCTTTATTATTTAGGAAAGCGAAGAGAATTGGGTTGATTTCGATATGTAACTTTACATTGCAGAAGACACAACGCGAATAAGTTTACATTTCGTCATAATTGATTAGGGATTTTTGCAAATTTTCAAAAAAAAGGTATAAATACTAATTTTAAAAAACATAAAATTACCAAAAATCCGTTACTTGATAATTTAATTCTGATAACATTTTTCGCAGTAGGGGAAGACTTAATCCAATCACATTGGTATGGCAACCATCTATTTTTTCGATGAAGAGTCCCCCTTTTCCTTCGATCGCAAAGGCTCCCGCACATTGCAGGGGTTCCTGGCTCTCGACATAGGCTTTTATCGTTAAATCGTCAATATCAGCAAAATGAACTTGAGTAATGCCACAACGGCGAATTATTCTATCCTGGGTTTGATCGATCAACACATGACCCGTATATAAAAAGCCAATTTGACCCCGCATCGCTTGCCAACGGGCGATCGCAACTTCAGCCGATTCAGGTTTACCGTAGGATTCGCCATTAACGACTAATAGGGAATCACAGCCGAGAATGAGAGATTGCTCTAAGTTCGCCGCAACGGTTTCCGCTTTGGATTGGGCGAGGGCTTCCACCAAGGTAACGATGTCAGTGAACTGAATTTGAGATTCATCAAAATCACTCGGTTGCACAATGGGCTGGATTCCCACCGTTTCTAATAATCTGCGGCGGGCGGGAGAGGCAGAAGCGAGAACAAAGGGCGGAATCATGGAGCAAAATTAGCAACTAAAAAACAGTGAAAGATTGGGCGGAGGTTTCAAATAAACTTTTAACCTTATCCCAATTTTTTTCGGGAGTGGAAAGATTAAAGGTGACTAATTTGCCCCGATTGACGGTGACGCTGGCGAGATCATGACGTTCTTGATTATTGGGTAATTTAACCAGATATTCCAAGGTATAGTAAATTTTTCCCTCATTTTCATGTTGGTCTGCACTGAGCAATTCTGCCTGGCGATCGCTATTAGGATCATCATTAATTTTTTTGAGAAAACGAACTCCGACTTCGCTGGGGGTTCCGAGTTCCGTAAGGGTTTTATTTTTAGTGACATCGCTGATGATTACACTTAAATTCTCAGTCGTTTCAATCAAATCTCGAAAAACCACATCGACACCTGCTGAAGCATTTTTAACATCCACAGGAACCCAACCATTGGGATATAAAAATTGATAGCCATCGCCCGAATCTAAATAACGTTGCAAGCCACCGACTCCGATACTACAAGCCGTTAAACTAAAAGTTGCGATCGCTAATAGGGTAATTAATAGGGATTTTAAGATTATTTTCATAAATAAAGACTGGGAGACTGGAATTAATTTCTAGAATATCACAAAAAATATGACTTACAAAATCGTTGTAGGGACATGATATATTATGTCCTTGCTTTATCTTGAAAATAAATGAAAAATACCGTATTTAAACTTTAATTAAAAAATAATAAGAACTCTCCAAATTTCAATTAATAACCCCTGGGTGTAATCACAAAATCGCCTTGATAATAGGTCGTAGAATTACCAATTAAAAGAACTGTTAACATATCGATGGGAAAATCTAACATTTTTTCTAAGGTTGTTATTATGATTTTTTCATCGAAACGATAAACCGAACGCACTAAAACCACAGGAGTTTGGGGATCTCGATTTTCTAGAAAAATTCTTTGGGCTGTTTCGATTAATTCCGTTCGTTTTTGGGATTTAGGATTATAAATTGCTGTCACAAAGTCTGCTTGAGCAACGGCTAATAATCGCTTTTCAATTAAAGCTTTGGGCGTTAATAAATCACTTAAACTAATCGCACAAAAATCGTGCATTAAGGGCGCACCCACTCTTGCCGCCGCCGCTTGTAGAGCAGAAATTCCAGGAAAAACTTCAACCGTTGGCTGATTCTCTTTTTGCTCAGACTTTTGTAATTCTTCTAGGACTAAACCCGCCATACCATAAATACCGCAATCACCTGAAGAAATAACAGCAACTTTGAGTCCCCATTCCGCTAATTCTATTGCTCTTTGCGCCCGTTGACGCTCTTGGGTAATGGGAAAAGATTCAATAATTTGCCCTGGTCTTTTAAGTGGTTCAATCAGATCTAAATAAAGGGAATAACCAATAATCACATCGGCTTGACTAATCGCTGTTTTTGCCGCAGTGGTCATTTGCGCTAAGGCTCCTGGCCCAGTGCCAATTAACCATAATGATCCTGTTTTATCTAGATATTCTTGGTTAGATTGCGCGATCGCGATCGTCACGGCCGCTTCTTGAGTTTTAATAATTTGTTTAGTCACTAAAAGTTGAGTTTTACCGTAATTTTTAGCGGCACAAAGGGCTGATGCTTCAGCGACACTAGCAGTCCCGACTTCTTCATAAACTACCTCGGAGGGAGTGGGGACAATTTCTTGATTTAAAATCTCTGAAGTAAAGGTTTTTAGAGACAAATGATGAATTTGGCAATACGCTAATAATCCAATTTCATCCGCCTTGATATCAATGGTTGCTAGGCCCGCGATCGCGTCTTGGGATAAGTGCTGTTCTTGAAACACTTGGGTGATAGCGTTACTGATAAATTCTTGAGACGTTCCGCGAATACAACCAATTCCCACCCAGAGAACACGGGGATGCCATTGCACTTTCGGGAAATCAGATTGGGTTGCAAAATTTCTTTGCGTCGCACTAATCCAAATTCTGGCTTGAGGTTGCAGTTCCGACGGATCAAAACTAAATGGATGATCGGCGGGTAACTGTTTTTGCCAGAATAAGCTTCCTGCGTCTTGAATTACTTGAATTTTTTCTTTTCGAGCTAAAACTGCACTAACGCCTGTCCAATCTCCTTCTCCTTTTTGCCAACCAAAAGGCGTTCCTAACAGATCAATGGCGGGTAAATTCAAGTTATTAGCGGCTCCTGTCAAAATGGGAGTTGCCTCTAATTGCGTTGCAATTAAACGAGTTAACTGGTCGGCTCCTCCTTGATGACCACCGCATAAACTAATCACAAATTTTCCCTGGGGATCAATAACTAATATCGCGG
>JBEIFD010000150.1:0-7911 GCA_040382535.1 Merismopediaceae cyanobacterium | reverse complement strand
GACTGTGGCAAAATCTGAGCTTTATAAGCAAAAGTTTTTCTACAACAATTTTCAAACTCGCGTTATTGAATTGAACTATAAGCATCTTTTAGGACGCGCCCCCTACGAAGAAGCAGAGGTTGTCTATCATTTAGACCTTTATGAAAATGAGGGTTTTGATGCTGAAATTGATTCCTATATCGATTCTGTCGAATATCAGGAAAATTTTGGGGACAATATCGTTCCTTACTATCGCATTAATAATCAAGTTGGGGACAGAACCGTTGGTTTTACCCGCTTTTTCCGTCTCTATCGCGGTTATGCCAACAGCGATCGCTCTCAACTAGAACGAAATAATACTCGTTTAGCGACTGAATTAGGACAAAATACAACTTCAGCGATCATTGGCCCCAGTGGAGCGAATGCAGGCTGGGCTTATCGTCCTTCCAAGGCAGGTAACACACCGATGAAGGCTCTTGGGGGTTCAACGCCCTATGGTGCGGAAGCAGGTAAACTGTTTCGGGTTGAGATTGCGGCGATGAAAGCAATGGGTTATCCCAAGGTACGTCGTAGCAATAAAGCGGTCATTGTTCCTTATGAACAGTTGAACAACACCCTCCAACAGGTTTATAAAATGGGGGGAAAAGTGGCTAGTATTACCCCTGCTAGCATGAATTAAATCGGAGAAAAAGGGAGAAGGGTTAGCTTAATACTTTTTAACGAAGGTATTTTGAGAAACTCCATCCCTTTTTTGGCATTTTCAATAATTGAATTAGTCAATTTGACGAGTCAGATGCTACAAACCGATTTTTGAATAAATTTTTCTCGCCATTTTTTTGCTAATTTTTGCATTTCTTCCATCTCTGATTCATTAATGCGTTTCAAGTTTCCTAACATTAAGTTCATTCTTCCTGATGTCTTGAGTTTGTCGTAGTGACGATTCAAAAAATCCCAATAAAAAAAGTTAAAAGGACAGGCTTTTTCTCCCACGCGATCGCTTTGATTATAAACGCAATTGCCACAGTAATCACTCATTTTATGAATATAATTTGCCGAGGACGCATAGGGCTTAGAAGCTAAAATACCTCCATCAGCAAATTGACCCATCCCCAAAACATTGGTCTGCATTACCCAATCATAGGCATCGATAAAAGCCCCATGAAACCAAGCTTCAATCGCTTGGGGAGCAACGCCAACAATCAGTGCGAAATTACTGAGAATCATTAAACGTTGGATATGGTGAGCGTAACCCGTTTCTTCTACTTGTTTTAAAACTTGACGCAGACAATTCATCTCTGTTTTTTCCCTATCCCAATAAAAATCAGGTAATTCGTGATCATGACAAAACCAGTTATGTTGACCATAATCTTCTCCTAAAAAGTGATATAGTCCCTGCATATATTCTCGCCAGCCTAATATTTGTCGAATAAATCCTTCCACATTATTGAGAGGAATATCCTGCTCAAAGTAGGCAATTTCTACCCTGTCAATAATTTCCTTTGGCGTTAATAAACCTAAGTTTAAATAAGGTGATATGAGGCTGTGCCAGAGGGTAAATTCGTTCGTTACCATTGCATCTTGGTAGGTTCCAAAATAGCCTAAATTTTCTTGGATAAAATACTCTAAAACCTCTAATGCTTGAGAACGAGTAACCGCCCATCGAAAAGGTTGTAATTCTCCGTAGGTTAAAGTATTTAAACTCTGAACCTTTGCTAAAACTGATTCGGTTATTTGATCGGGCAAAAATTCGATCGCATTGGGCGTTTTAGGTAATTTTTTCGGTGGTTTACGATTATCTTTATCAAAATTCCATTGACCCCCGATAGGTTTCTTTTCATCCATTAATATTTTAAATCTTTTCCGTCCTTCTCGATAAAAATCTTCTAATAATAAACGTTTTCTGTTGGTAGCCCATGTTTGAAAAGCTTCTTTTGACCAGAGGAAATGATTATTGGCAATCAATTCAATCTTACAGGGTAATACCAGATTTTCAATGATTTTCTGGAAAGGCAAATCAGTGGGAGTCATTATCCATAACTCTGTAATTTGATTCGCTTCAATCCAGGCTGATAATGGAATCTGAAAATCGGTGGTGATGCAATAATTCACAGGCCAACCTTCAGTGCGTAATTCTTCAGCAAAATGACGCATGGCAGACCAGACTAAAACTAATTTTTGGGCATGGTAGGGTCTTTGACGGGCATAATCTAAGGATTCAATAAAAATAACAGGAGTTTCAGTTTTATGTTCCTGAAAACGAGCAAGAGCCGCCTGTTCTTGACCTAGTTGATCGCCTAAAATCCAAATACCATTAGTCATAAAAAGTTAGTCCATAATACTTTTTCGAGAAGATTTGAGTTCACTATGTTTCATTTTGTGATCGAGTCGTTTACGTTGGGAACTGCGGGTAGGTTTGGTCGGTTTTCGTCGTTTGGGTAAGCTTGCTACACTCAATAGCAGTTGTTGGAGTCGTTGCAGGGCTTCTTCTCGATTTTGTTCTTGAGTGCGATGGGATTGGGCTTTGATTACTACCACCCCATCCTTGGTGATACGCTGATCATTGAGATTAAAAAGTCTGTTTTTATGGGTTTCAGGTAAGGAGGATGTCCTAATATCAAACCGTAGATGAATGGCAGTGGCGACTTTATTCACATTTTGTCCTCCTGCTCCCTGGGAACGAACGGCACTCATTTCAATTTCATTGATGGGAATACTAAGGGTTTTAGTGATGGCTAACATTTTGAGTATTTTTGAATCATTTTAGCAGAGTCTTATTGGGGGATTTTATGCTTAGTTTTCAAGCAGAGGACATAATATATTATGTCCCTACAAAGATTTCGTCTGTCATCACAATGCAATTTGCTTTAAGTAAGAATTTCTTCTTTCATCTTAATTTTGTGTTGCTTCGATCGCATCTTTAAAAAATCATTCAATATTAATCACCGTTGGATTGTCCGTTCCCACAAAAGTCGAAACAGACGATTTGCGATAGGTGCTATAAAGGAGATCGCGCCAAGCAAAGAAAGGTTCGTAGGCACTGTTATCTGCCAAGCCTGGAATGCCCTTACCCTTGAG
Organism: Merismopediaceae cyanobacterium; assembly: GCA_040382535.1. Classification (GTDB taxonomy): domain Bacteria; phylum Cyanobacteriota; class Cyanobacteriia; order Cyanobacteriales; family Microcystaceae; genus Snowella. The sequence goes on along the minus strand of JBEIFD010000150.1, from coordinate 4,857 downwards.
AGCGGACGGAATCGCTAAATAATCACCCGCAGGAAACTTCAAGGTCATACTCAAACCTGCCACCGCCAAATCGGCCAAAGTGGGTTCATCCGTGACAAGATAGGGGCGATGTTGTAAAATTAACGATAGTGCCTCTAGGTCTTGCTTTAAACCCTGAATCGCATCTTTTACCTCATTTCCCCCAAAACCAACCCCAGAACCGAAAAAATCTAGTATTTCTGATGGAACTGCTCCAACCAAGGTTTTCAGAAAATCGGGTGTATTGCTCGGTAAAACAGAAGTACGGAAATTTGGGTTTTGATTTAAAGCTCCAATCAATGCTTTGCGGCCCTTTAGACCAATGGATTCATCGGCCCATTCTTCCATCAACAAACATTGACCACGCAGGACGGGATCGGTCGGAATAATCGGCTTTTCGGGAAATTTACGGTCTAAATAAAAGGCAATATCTGTCGAATCAGTGATGATGGTCTCCCCATCTTTCAACACAGGAACTTTAGATTGTCCCGACAAACGAAAAAGATCAATTTGTCCTACGCCAGGGGTAACTTCAATTTTTTTGTAGTCTAATTCCTTGTAATCTAAGATTAAACGAACCTTTTCGGAATATTGAGACAATTCAAATTGATAAAGTTCTAACATTTTGGTTTTAAATGGGGAATATTCGTTATGAATGCGTTGAAAAAATTAAGCGCGATTCTTTTAATAAAAGTTAATATAACATAAAAACCTGATTTTGTTTTCGGGTATGCTACAACTCAAAATAGCCTACAAAACAAATCCTAATTGTCCTCCAGACTCCTCGGTGATTTTCCTATGTCTTTAGCTTTTACAAAATATCATGGACTCGGCAATGACTTTATCCTAATTGATAACCGTCACAGCAATAATCCTCTCATTTCTCCCGAACAGGCTGTTCAAATGTGCGATCGCCACTTTGGGATTGGAGCAGACGGAGTGATTTTCGCCCTACCTGGTCAAGATGGAACCGATTACACCATGCGGATTTTTAACTCCGATGGCTCCGAGCCTGAAATGTGTGGCAATGGGATTCGCTGTTTCGCGCGATTTCTGGCGGATTTAGAGGGAGAAGTCACTATAGGCAAGTCCTATCGGGTTCACACCCTTGCTGGTGTCATCACGCCCCGATTAGAATCAGAAGGCCAAGTCACCGTTGATATGGGCTTTCCCCAACTACTGGCGGCAGATATTCCCACGACCTTGGCGGCGGTTGATAAAAAGGTGATTGGCGTTCCCCTAGAAGTTGCGGGGCAAAGCTGGTCAGTGACCTGTGTGAGCATGGGCAATCCCCACTGTATTAATTTTGTTGAAAATGTGGATCAAATTTCCTTAGAACAAATTGGCCCGCAGTTTGAAAACCACTCAGCTTTCCCTAAAAAGACAAATACAGAATTTATCCAGGCGATCGCGCCCAATTACCTAAAAATGCGAGTATGGGAAAGGGGGGCAGGGATAACCCTCGCCTGTGGGACAGGAGCCTGCGCATCCGTCGTTGCTGGGGTTTTAACGGGAAAATCTGAGCGTCGTTGTACGGTAGAATTGCCAGGGGGATGTTTGCAGATTGAATGGTCTGAGAATGATCAACGAATCTATATGACAGGGCCAGCCCAACGGGTATTTTCTGGTGACTACGAAGATATTTCTGTTGAAACTTAGTAAGATTAATTCCCATCAAAATTGAAAAGGTTCAAAAATTATTAAAGCTCGTAGTGAGTGAAGATCACCCCCTAAATTCCCCAATTCTGGGGGACTTTGAACTCAAAAAAGTTGTAAACTCTCCCTAAATTTGGGGAGCTGGGGGGGGCGAAAAACTTTGGTTCTCAAACTGGACGGACTTTATTACTAGGAATGCTTTTTTTATCTAATAAAAATTGTCTTCTCGGAAAAGATTTGTCGAACCTTAACCAAACAATAATCTTTATTTTACTCTCGATCTTGTATCTTCTTTGAAGAGTACGATTTCTCCCTGTCCACTTTTTTTTATAGGCCCCACAGATTATGACTCAATCTAGCCTAAGTCCTGAAGTCCTCCTACGCCAATCTCTTGCCAATGAAGAAAAGGAGGATGAGGAAGAAGAAGATTATTTTGACTATTTTTATGATGAACCAGGTAGTGAACCAGGCACATTAAGTATTGAGCCAGATGCCCAACCTTCCAAAATTGTTTTAATTGATTATAGTCAAGATCACGCGGTGCGTAAATCGGATTTAACGCCCAATGCTTTGCGTCCCTATTTAGGAACAAATACGGTTTCTTGGATGGATATTCAGGGGCTAGGAAGTGAGGAAGTTTTAAAACAAGTCGGTGAAATTTTTAAGCTTCATCCCTTACTTTTAGAAGATATTGTGAACGTTCCCCAACGGGCAAAAATTGAAGATTATAATGATCACATTATGCTCATTGCCCATCGTGTTCGCCCTAATCGAGAAGAAGATGGTTTTGAAAGTGAGCAGGTGAGTTTTGTCTTAGGAAAACGCTATTTATTAACTTTTCAAGAAGGAGAATTAAGCGATTGTTTTGATCCTGTTCGCGATCGCATCCGTTCCAATCAGGGAAAAGTGTGTCAGGAAGGAGCTGATTATTTAGTCTATTTACTCTTGGATATGCTGATTGATGAATACTTTCCCCTATTAGAAGATTATGAAGAGAGAATTGAGGCTCTAGAAGACACCATTATTCGCAATCCTAGCAGTCAATTAATGGAAGAAATCTATAATATTCGTCGGGAATTATTAGCCCTTCGTCGATTGATTTGGCCTCTACGTCATGTGATGAATGTTTTACTGAGAGACACCAATTCTTTGATCAGTAGTGACGCTCGTATTTATTTCCGAGATTGCTATGACCACATTATTCAAGTATTAGATATTATTGAAGCTTATCGAGAATTGGCTTCGAGTTTAATGGAAGTTTATATGACTTCTATGAGTAATAAAATGAACGAGGTGATGAAATTTTTAACGGTCATTTCCACTATTTTTATTCCTCTAACCTTTATTGCGGGAGTTTACGGCATGAACTTTGAATATATGCCCGAATTAAAATCTCGTTGGGGTTATATCGGCACGTGGGGCGTGATGCTCGCGATCGCAGGCGGCTCTCTGATTTTCTTTTGGCGACGGGGTTGGTTACAGCCCTCCTATTCGATTAAAGACGATTAATTCAATTGATTAATCAAAATCTGTCGAATTGAGGGGAATCATTGCCCAGGTAACATAAGTCCCAATAGGACTCCAAAGCAAATAGGGAATTAAAAATTTTCCTGCAATATTTGACACAGGAAACACACAAATTGCTAAAACTAACCCAATAAAAAAACCTGTTCCTCCAATTAAAGTTCCGATCTTTAAACTACGGAGTTTACACATAACAGGGGTGTAGGCCATGACAGAAATTTCTAACACCAAATAACCGATCATTAATGACCAAGTTCGCCCTTGACGGGGAGCATCTTGCCAGAGAAGCGTTGCCGATATCGCACAGCAAATAAAAATAGCAATCCAGATCCAAGGAATTGCCCATTCAAAAGTTAACCAATTTGGTCGGCGTAAGCGATTAAACCAACGAATATCTCTGGGAGACAGCCGATTGAGTAACCAAGCAACCACAAAGGCGACCGTACCAATAATTAACCAAGCAGGAACCATAGAACTTTAGAAATTGTATTCTTCAATTAGGATTATACCGACTGATAGGGGGTAGAAACGAATTAAAGCTAGGTTCAACGGGAAATATCACTTATTCCATCAGAAACTTTTGTCTTAACAACACCAGCAATTAGGGATTAAGATATTAGAAAGCGTATTCCTATTCATCCTATTCACAAGCTGATTTCAATTGGAATTAAAGCATTAATCGATAGGAACTGACGGTAACGCATTTTTGTCATTTATGGTGCAATGATGGTCAGTGATTTTCAGATAGACAATCAAGCGGCTCCCAATTATACGGTCGAAAACGCGATCGCCAATATCCAACAAAAAGAAGATGCTAGTGCGAGATATTATGCCGCCTGGTGGATTGGTCGATTTCGGGTCACAGAAACGATCGCCGTTGATGCCTTAGTGGAAGCCTTACAGGATGAAAGTGATCGCTCTCCTGATGGGGGTTATCCTTTACGACGCAATGCGGCTAAAGCTTTGGGGAAATTGGGAGAAGGGCGAGTTGTTCCTGCTTTAATTGAGGCTCTATGCTGTTCGGATTATTATGTGCGCGAGTCTGCGGCCCAAGCCTTGGAACAGTTAGAAGATGAGAGGGCGATTCCTGCGTTATTGGCGTTACTGGATGGAGGTCTAGAGATTGCTCAAAAAACAGCAGATAAACCCCATTTGAATCAACCCTATGAAGCCATTATTGAAGCTTTGGGAATATTGCAAGCTGTTGAAACGATTCCTAAAATTGAGCCATTTTTAGAGCATTTTACCCCCAAGGTTCAGTATGCCGCCGCTAGAGCTTTATATCAACTGACGGGTAACTCGACCTACGGCGATCGCCTGATCGATGCGCTCAAAGGCCCTGATTTACAATTACGACGGTCTGCCATGATGGATCTCGGTGCAACGGGTTATTTAAAAGGTGCAAACGCGATCGCCCAAACCTATGCGGAAAATAGTTTGAAATTAATTGCCCTGAAAGATTTATTAGAATCCTATTTAAAAAAACAAACCCAAGAAATGATTTTATCGGAAGAGAGCATCGAGATTATGAGCTTGATGGACGAATTACTGTAAAACATCCTAAGCGCTTCTTTCCCTTCTCCAGGGCGAACGCATCTTATGCGAGCAAAACCTTAAGGAGATAGTCCTCGTCCCAACCAGCGCGTAGCCGTTTATTCT
>JBEIFD010000149.1:0-7936 GCA_040382535.1 Merismopediaceae cyanobacterium | reverse complement strand
CGAGTTTTTGAAGGATTGATGAGTGGCGACCTAGACTAAATCTCGGCTTTTATAACCAAGGGGGAATCGGTCTACCACTCTTCCTTTAAGATACAAGGGGGATCAAACCTCAAAGCGTGTCTTTTTCAAGATGTGTGTACACAGTAGCCTAATTGCCTAGGAGGGCTAATCTGTCACATGTCGTGTTACGCTATGTTCTTTTCAGAATTTAGATGAAATTGACAGTGATTATTCTGCTGTCGCAGCCGTTGTTGCATCCGTTGTGTTCGTTAAACCACGGCTATCCAGCACTTCCTGAAGTTGGGCTTCTTCATCCTTAGATAGGGAAGTCCGCAATACTTTACCGCCGTATTTGCTCACTTCTTCTAGAACCTTATCTGGGGTCACTTTACGAACTAAAACAAACAGAGCGGAAGTACTTGGTTTTAGGGTTTCGCCTAATTCCCGCATAAAGTTGTCATCCACGCCCACATCACTCAGTGCACCAGCTAATGCACCACTCGCTGCACCAACGGCAACTCCTAATAGGGGTGAGAAGAAAAGAGTACCAATCAATAGGCCCCAAAAACCGCCACTAGCGGCTCCTGCACTAGTCAGATTAACGGCTTGTTTTAACTTAATTTTGCCTTTATCGTCTTTTACCACCACAGCCGCATCTTCGAGTTCGATTAAATGCTCGACCTGGAGTTTCGCTAGAGTGAGACGAACCTCTTCTGCTTTAAATTCGTCGTCGTAAGCAATAACAATAAGATCACTCATGGATTAGTCTTCTCGTAAAGGTTATCTGTCTCTATCCTACCAGTTATTTTTCCCGTTGCTCTAAACTGGTATCCTGGGCTACGTCTTTTGAGCACTCAGTGAAAACCGAGATGGATAATTCTTTGACAATCCAGAGAGGGTAAGACAGTGGGTCAATTAACTCCTCAAACGTAGCCAAATATACCAATATGATTCACCAAGGCAAAGAGAAGATTCTTCTGGTAGAGGATTCTGAGAGCGATCGCTTTGTGTATCGTCGTTATCTTAAGGCGGACACCGAGAATCAGTACGAAATTTTAGAAGCTGAAACCCTAGCCGAGGGGCTGGAACTATGGCGATCGCAATCTCCTAATTTGGCGTTAGTTGATCTTTATTTGCCCGATGGTAGCGGCTTAGAACTATTAGAGGCGATTACTGCTCTACCTCAAGACCTTCAGATTCCCGTGATTGTGATGACAGGGCTGGGAGATGAAAAAATAGCCGTCCAGACCATTAAACAGGGAGCAATTGACTACCTTGTTAAGAACGATATTACGCCTTTGACACTTTGTAAAACCATTAGACTGGGGATAGATCGGTGGATACTCCCGAAACAAGTCAAGCGATTACAGCAGCAGTTAGAAAACCAAAATTCGGACTTGCGACGGGCTTTAGAGGCTTTGAAAGTGCAGAAGGATTTTAATCAACTGATCGCTGAAATTAACGGTCGGTTTGTGGAAGTTAATTATGAAACTTGGGATTTTGAGATTGATCACAGTCTGCAATTAATTGGGGAAATGCTGCAATTAGATACGGGCTATCTTTTTACCATTGATCGCGATACCGAAACCCTAAGCATGAGCCACGAATGGAGCCAACCAGGAAGTCTTCGTCAGATCGCGATCGCCCAAAATATTCCCTTTGCGGCTTTTCCCTGGTCAATGGCTTTAATTCTTCAGCAACAATGCTGTTGTGTTAACGATACGGCAATTTTCCCCCCAGAAGCGGCGGTGGATGTGGCAAGTTGGCAACAATTTAATATTAAATCTTTGTTATCAATTCCTCTCATCCGCAACGGCCAGACCATCGGTATTCTCGGTTTGGCCTCTTTCAGTCAGGCGATCGCCTGGGACACAGAAATTATTCGAGTCTTAACCCTACTCAGTCAAACCATTACTAACACCCAGGAGCGAATTGAAGCCGAAAATAGCCGTCAACAAAAAGAAAAGGAGCTGATTCAATGGCGCAAACGTTATGAATTGGCAGAACAAGCCAGTGGACAAATGATTTATGAATATAACTTCCTAACTAATTCTGTGATTTGGGGTACGAATGCAAAATTGATTTTAGGCTATGCTGAGTCTGATTTACCGCTCCATTTGTCCGATTGGATGCCTTTAATTCATCCCGAAGATTTAAGCATTTTTCAACAGGCATTAGAAATAGCAAGCATTCACCAAACCCCTTTCTTTGCTCAGTACCGTTTCCGCCATCAAGCAGGTCATTATATTTGGCTCGAAGACCGCAACCAATGGTTGTTAAATGAGCAAGGGGAGGGAATTGGGGTGGTTGGCATGATCGCCGATATTAGCGATCAAAAAAAGGTAGAACTGCTTTTAAAAAAACAAGCCCTCATTTTTGAAAATATTACCGATGGGGTCATCATCACCGACCTGGACGGGATCATTATTGATTGGAATTTAGGAGCCGAAAATTTATACGGTTATACGAAGGCTGAAATGTTAGGCAAAAGTCCTACTATTCTTCATACCCTAGAAGCTACAAAATGGTTGCCAACTGAAATTTTTCAAACGACTCTGCAAAAAGGTTGTTGGTCAGGGGAATTCACCGTTATTTGTAAAGATGGGACGGAAAAAATTACTGCCACCTCAACGGTTATTTTACGAGATCCCACTGGAAAAGCGATCGCCTTTGTGGGTCTTAATCGTGATATTACCCAACAAAAACAAGCCGAAGAAAAATTGCACCAGACTAATCAGCAACTTCAGAGCTTGAATCAAGAACTAGAAACCCGAATTGCTGACCGGACGGAGGAACTATGGCAAATTAATAATCTACAGGAAGCCATCTTAAATAGCACAGATTATTCGATTATTTCCACTGACTTCCAGGGCATCATTCAAACCTTTAATCTGGGTGCGGAAAAAATGTTGGGTTATACGGCCCCAGAAGTGATCGGCACAGCCACCCTAGCCTTCTTTGTTGATCCTCAAGAAATAGTCCAACAAGCCGCCATTCTTTCTGTGGAACTAGGACAGGAGATTTCACCAGGGTTAGAGGTGCTGACGATTAAGGCAAAACAGGGTTTGATCAATGAAGTGGAATGGACGAATATCCGCAAAGATGGTTCTCATTTTCCGGTTTCCCTGACTATCTCAGCCCTCAAAAATGCCCAGCAGGAGGTGATCGGTTTTCTGGGAATTAGCAAAGATATTACGGCTCGCAAACAAGCGGAAGAAAAACTACAACACCTCTCTGAGCGACTCTCTGTTGCCCTCGAATCCGCCGCCATTGGTTGTTGGGAATGGGATATTGTCAGCAACGCTGTGATTTGGGATGAACGGATGTATGAGTTGTATGGTGTTTCCCACAATAACGATTCTCCCCTGGTCTATGATATTTGGTCAAATGGCATCCATCCCGATGATCGCAACGCCACCGAATCCTTGTTGCGACAAGCGATTTTAGGTTGGGCCAGATATGATACTGAGTTTCGTGTTGTCCATGCCGATAATAGTATCCACTTCATTCGCGCCTATGGCTTAGTCGTACGAGATGAGCGGGGAAAACCCCGGAGTATGATTGGGGTGAATTTTGATATTAGTCAGCAAAAACAAGCTGAACAAACCATTCGTCAACAGGCAGACAAGGAAACCCTATTACGACAAATTACCCAACGCATTCGCCAAACCCTGGATGTACAAGTCACCTTTGACACTGCCTGTCAGGAGATTCGTGAATTTATCCAGGTGGATCGGGTGACTATCTTTAAGTTTTACCCAGACTCTGGCTACGATGATGGGGAATTTGTGGCTGAATCCCTGGGTGAAGGGGTTTCTTCCGTCTTAGCGATTCATATCCACGATCACTGTTTTGGGGAGGGCTATTCCGAACTCTATACTCAAGGCCGTTTTCAGGTGGTGAACGATGTTCTTGATAGCAATCTGCAAGCTTGTCATATCGACATTCTCCAGCAATTTCAAATCCGTGCCAATCTGGTCATGCCCTTACTGTGTGGGGAACAATTATGGGGTCTGCTTTGTATGCACACCTGCACGGCTCCCCGTAGCTGGCAAACGTCGGAAATTAACCTCATTCAACAAATTGCTGGTCAATTAGCGATCGCCATTCAACAGGCCAATTTACTGGAGCAATTACAACAGGAATTAAAGGAAAGACAAGTCGCACAACAACAACTCACCGAACGCAATCAGCAATTAGCCCTTTCTAACGAAGAATTAGCCCGTGCCACCCGTCTGAAGGATGAATTTCTGGCCAATATGAGCCATGAACTCCGCACACCCCTCAATGCCATTTTAGGGATGACCGAAGGTTTGCAAGAACAGGTTTATGGCCCCATTAACCCCAAACAACTCCGTTCCTTACAAACCATTGAACGCAGTGGGTTCCATCTGTTGGGCTTAATTAACGAAATTCTCGATCTCGCTAAAATCGAATCAGGTCAATTAGAGTTGGAGTGTGGACCTACGGCGATCGCCCCGCTTTGTCGTTCTAGTTTGGCTTTCATCAAACAACAGGCTTTAAACAAACGCATTCAAATTCAAACCCAAATTCCTCAAGATCTGCCGGATATCTGGATTGATGAGCGACGCATCCGTCAAGTGTTGATCAACTTGCTTAACAATGCGGTGAAGTTTACGCCGGAGGGGGGGAACGTGACCCTAGAAGTCACCTTAGCCGTTAACTCAGCAATGGCTTCCCTGGTATCAGACTCATCGCCTTCTACCCAAACTTGCTTACGGATTGCGATCATTGATAACGGGATCGGGATTACACCAGAAAATATCACCAAACTCTTTCAGCCCTTTATTCAAGTTGATAGTGCGCTTAATCGTCAATACGAGGGAACGGGTTTAGGGTTGGCCTTGGTAAAACGCCTGGTCGAACTGCACGGTGGTCGAGTTAGCCTTACAAGTGAGTTCGGAAAAGGCAGTTGTTTTACGATTGACCTGCCCTATCCCCATCGTGAGCGATTCCCCTCTGTTTCATCACCTGAGCTAGAAACGGAAAACCGCACCGAAAGTATTTCTCCTCAAACCCGGCGTTCTTCTTCAATTTTGTTAGTGGAAGATAATCAAGCCAGTGCTAGTACGATGGTCAATTATTTAGAAGCGAAGGGCTATCGTTTGATTTTGGCAGAAAATGGAGAGAAAGCGATCGCTTTGGCCCAGTCGGAAAAACCGGATTTAATTTTGATGGATATTCAAATGCCAGGCATGGATGGTTTAGAAGCGATCAAACAAATTCGCCTAAATGCCAATTTAGCCCAGATTCGGATCATTGCCCTCACTGCCCGAGCCATGCCAGGAGATCGCGATCGCTGTCTGGAAGCGGGAGCCAACGAATATGTCTCTAAGCCCGTTAGACTCAAACAGCTAACTAGTCTCATGCAAGACCTTTTAAACTCCAGCCAAGACTAATCCCTAAACCAGAAAACACCATAAATTCTGTGAAAAACTACTCTATTTTAATAATTGAGGATTCGGAAAGCGATCGCCTTGCCTATCATCGTTATCTTTTAGCAAACCAAAATTTTAAATACCAAATTTTAGAGGCGCAGGGGCTAACCGAGGGGCTGGAATTGTGGAGAAAACAGTCTCCTGATGTAGTACTAGTCGATATTAATTTGCCCGATGGGAGCGGCTTAGAATTATTAAAGGTTGTTAACAATCGGTATTCAAGACAACCCTTGCCGACAATTGTGATCAGTGGTCTGGGGAATGAACGGATCGCGGTACAAGCGATGAAACTAGGTGCGAGTGACTATTTAGCGAAGGATGATATTACAGCTTCTACCCTTTGTCAGGCGGTGGAAAACGCGCTGCAACAGTGGAATCTTACCAAAGATATTCAACAGCGTACTCATTTTGGGAGTTGGGAATTAGATGTGTTTACTGGGCAGCTTACCTGGTCTAAGGAACTTTTTGAAATCTTTCGGATTAATCCTGCTAATGCTACTCTTACCTTCGATTACCTTAGCTCCTATTTTACCCCCCATTCCAATCAGGTACGTATAGAAGCCGTGAGTCGAGCTATTCAATCTGGTGAACCCTTTGAAGTGGATCTAGAAATTATTCGAGCAGATGGAACCAGAGGCTTTATTCTCTCTAAGGCAATACCCCAACGTGATGACACCGGAAAAGTGGTTTATTTATGGGGAGGGACAGTGGACATCAGCGATCGCAAGGAGACGGAAAGAGCACTCCAATTAAGTGAAGCCCGTTTTCGTCGGTTGTTTGATGCCAATATTGTCGGAATGCTTTTTGCTGATTTGCAGGGACGAATTATTGATGCCAATGATTGTTTTTTACAGGAGCTTGGTTATACTCGGCAAGAACTGAACCAAGGTTTAATTCGATGGGATCAAATCACGCCCTCGGAATACGCTCAACAGGATGAGGAGTTAAGAAAACAGATACAAGAAATAGGCTATTTCTTACCAGTAGAAAAGGAATATTATCGCAAAGATGGTAGTCGGCTGGCGATTCTGCTGGGAGGGGCGTTTCTCCCTGGTTCAAGCGACCAAACAATTTGTATTGCGATGAATATTAGCGATCGCAAATTGGCAGAAATTAAACTGCAACAGATCAATCAAGAATTGGCTAGGGCAACTCGTCTTAGGGATGAATTTTTAGCCAACATGAGTCACGAACTCCGCACCCCTCTCAATGCTATTTTAGGGATGACTGAAGGCTTAAAAGAGCAGGTTTATGGCCCCCTTAACCCCAAACAACTCGATTGCTTAGAAACCATTGAACGCAGTGGTTTGCATCTATTGGAATTAATTAATGACATTCTTGATCTTTCTAAAATTGAATCTGGCCAGTTAACTTTGGACTATCATCTGACGGCGATCGCCCCGCTTTGTCAGGCTAGTTTGGCTTTTATTCAACAACAGGCTTTCAACAAACATATTCAAATTCAAACACAAATTCCTCAAGCTCTGCCGGATGTCTGGATTGATGAGCGACGCATTCGTCAAGTGTTAATTAATCTTCTTAATAACGCAGTTAAATTTACACCAGAGGGAGGAAATATTCTCTTAACCATTGCCCCAATGGCTAACCCTTTTACCCAATCATTTTTGTTGCGGATTTCGATCATTGATAACGGGATCGGGATTGCACCAGAAAATACCCAAAAACTATTTCAGCCTTTTGTACAAGTTGATAGCGCACTCAATCGCCAATATGAGGGAACGGGTTTGGGGTTAGCCCTGGTTAAAAATATTGTTGAACTGCATGGTGGCCAGGTGAGCCTTCAGAGTGAGTTAGGAAAAGGCAGTTGTTTTAGCGTTGATTTGCCCTGTGCTGATTGTGAGTCATTTCTGCCTAACTATCCGATGGCCCCCAGCATTTTGGCAGAGAAAAGTCACAAACAAGAGACTCGCGCAGAATCAAGCCGTTCCTTTTTAATTTTGTTAGCAGAAGACAATGCTGCTAATGTTTTAGCCATGTCCGATTATTTAACGATCAAAGGCTATCGTTTGATTGTGGCAAATAATGGGGAAATGGCGATCTCTCTGGCGAGATCTGAACAACCGGATTTAATTTTGATGGATATTCAAATGCCAGGCATGGATGGTTTAGACGCAATCAAACAAATTCGCATGGATGCCAATTTAGCCCAGATTCCGATTATTGCCCTCACCGCCCTAGCCATGCCAGGAGATCGCGATCGCTGTCTGGAAGCAGGGGCCAACGAATATGTCTCTAAACCCGTTAGACTCAAACAGTTAACAAGCCTAATTCAAGAAATGCTTACCTCCGTCAACGAATAACCATTAATTACGATAATTGACACTCTCAGGTCTGAAGACACTGAGATTCTTGAATAGCCCAAAGTTTGAGCCTCAAAGGTGTAGTCAAAGCACCTCTATCACTCAAAACAACTACCTCGCGGTGCTGCCATTGTGTTTACCTTTCTTTTTTTGCTT